>JAPDJZ010000170.1 GCA_029258815.1 archaeon | reverse complement strand
GCCGAGCCGCCGGCCCATGCCCGGGTTCAGACCTCTAGGTCTTGGCCTCATGCTTAGAAGGAGAAGGAGGCTTATGCGTAGGTTTAGATATGGCTGGAGGCGGCGCTGAGAATAGAGGACTTATAACCCTGAAGTTTCCAGAAAGATCTAAGCATCTGAGAGGGAGGGCCGGAGGCATGGCAGGTGGTTTACAAATCGGCCGCTGAAAATCTTCCAGCCAGAGTCGAGGTTCTCGACGCGACCCTAAGAGAAGGCCAACAGTGTAGGGGAGTAAACTTCACTTTGGATGCGAGGATTCGAATAGCCCTCGAGCTCGACGAGATAGGGGTTCACGTGATAGAGGCGGGCTGGCCCGCATCGAATCCGAAGGATCGGGAGCTTCTCCGAAGGCTCTCCGAGCTAAGCTTCAGGAACGCTAGGATAGCGGCCTTCACCATGACAAGGAGGAGGGATCTCACGCCGGAGCAGGATAGGAGCTTGAACGAGGTCTTGGACTGCGGGGTAGATCTGGTCGTCGTCGTGGGTAAGAGCTGGAGCCTACACGTGAGAGAGGTTCTCAAGACGGATCCGGAGACGAATCTCGAGCTGATATCGGATAGCATAGAATACCTGAGGGATCACGGCCTCGACGTGATCTTCGACGCCGAGCACTTCTTCGATGGATATAGGGAGGATCCGGGCTACGCCTTGAAAGCCATTAAAGCCGCCGAGGAGGCCGGGGCTAGAACCATAGTCTTAGCCGATACGAACGGCGGAATGCTGCCCCACCAAGTCTTCAGAATGGTGAGCGATGCGAGAACGCGGTTAAAAACCGCGATAGGCGTCCACATGCACAACGACTCGGGAAACGCCGGAGCGAATACCCTGATGGCGGTCTGCGCGGGCGCCTCCCACGTACAGG
Organism: archaeon; assembly: GCA_029258815.1. Classification (GTDB taxonomy): domain Archaea; phylum Thermoproteota; class Nitrososphaeria_A; order Caldarchaeales; family Wolframiiraptoraceae; genus Wolframiiraptor. The sequence goes on along the minus strand of JAPDJZ010000170.1, from coordinate 2,616 downwards.
TAACCGTGAACGGCATAGGGGAGCGGGCCGGAAACGCGGATCTATGCCAAGTAATCCCCAACCTCGAGCTGAAGCTTGGCGTAAAAGCCTTGAAAACGGGATTGAACGGGCTTAGAAGGCTTACAAAGCTATCAAGCTTGGTCTACGAGCTATCGGGGCTGCCGAAGAACAGGTATCAGCCGTATGTCGGGGAGTACGCCTTCGCCCATAAAGCCGGTCTCCACATCGACGCGATCTCGAAATGCGCTAGAGCCTACGAGCACGTCGATCCGAGTCTCGTCGGGAACCGGAGGCTGCTAACAGTCTCAGATCTGAGCGGGAGGTCGGCTCTAATAGCGGGCATAAGCGAGCTGCTCGGGATAGAGCTGGATAAGCGGTCGAAGGAGCTCTCGGAAATTCTCGAGGAGATCAAGAAGCTGGGGCTGAGGGACGTAAGCCTAGACGACGCGACCGGAACCGTGGCCCTAATCTTCCTAAAGCACTTCAAGAAGTACGATGAGAAGTTCAGGGTGATCGAGTGGACCTCGATCGCGGGAGGAGGCTCGGGCGACCCGAAGACCTACGGCGTAATCAAGGTGAGGATCAGGGATAAGACGAGGGTCGAGGGGGGCGAGGGGGTCGGGCCCGTTCACGCGATGGATGTGGCCCTCCGAAAGGCCTTGGAGCAGGACTACCCCCAGCTCAGATACGTTAAGCTCATAGACTACAAGGTCATCCTGCCGGAGGCGGAGCGGGACACCGCCTCGATCGTAAGGGTCTTCATAAAATTCACCGACGGAAACAGGGCTTGGAGCACGACGGCGACCTCTCCGAACATCATAAAGGCGAGCCTAGACGCCCTCGTCCAAGGGTTAGACTACTACCTGCAGATCGAGAGCCTTAAGCGAACTTTTATCTAGACCAATTCCACCCAACCGGCATGAGCGAATACAAGATAGTCCACGCGTCGGAAGTCGAGGCATCGAAGGTCGAAGAGGGGGGAGCTGAAAAGACTTGGATAAGATGGCTGATCTCGAAGGAGGATGGAGCGCGGAGCTTCGCCATGAGGCTCTTCGAGGTCGAGCCCGGGGGGAGAACCCCACTACACAGCCATCCATGGGAGCACGAGATCTTCATCCTCGAAGGCGAAGCCAAGCTGATCTTAGGAGAGGAGGAGAGAACGGCTAAGCGAGAGACGGCGATCTACATACCGCCAAACCTAAGGCACAGCATTATAAACTCCGGCGAGAACAAGCTAAGATTCCTCTGCCTAATCCCATTATAAGCCGAGCCCAAAAGCGATGGAAGCGGGCCCGCGGGGATTCGAACCCCGGACCTCCAGCTCCGGAGGCTGGCGCCCTATCCAAGCTAGGCTACGGGCCCACCCACCAATCCTGACTTCTCGAGGCTCGGGTTTATAGGTTATCATCTATCTAGTTTAACCCGGTTTCAGGGGTGGTTTCTAGGCTATGGTCGGCGAGTCCGCCATACCCTATGAGGGGAAATGGGTTAAGCGATGGGCCGAGGCTGGGGTCTTCGAGGCCGATCCGAGGCCCGGCGCGCCCAAGCTCTTCATTTGCGTCCCATATTCCTATCAGAACGCTCCGCTCCACCTAGGCCACGGATTCACCTACACCCGGGGGGACGCTTACGCCCGGTTTAAGCGGATGCAGGGCTACAACGTCCTCTTCCCATGGGCTTGGCATTGGACGGGCGAGGCCGTCGCGGGAACTTGTGAGCGGCTGAAGCAGGGGGACGAGGCGGTTCGCAGGATGCTCGTCGAGATAGATGGTGTTCCCGAGGAGGTCCTGGACAGGTTCACGGATCCAGCATACGTTACCAGATACTACACCGAGGAGAATCGCGAGGTCGTTAAGGCCATGGGCTACTCGATAGACTGGAGGAGGGAGTTCTACACGACCGACCTCCATCCATATTACAGCAAGTTCATCCAATGGCAGTATCTCACCCTGAGGAAGCTCGGCTACGTGGCCATGGGCAGGCATCCCGTCGTCTGGTGCCCGAAGTGCGAGAGCCCGACCGGAGATCACGATAGGCTCGTCGGGGAAGGAGTCTCGCCGGAGGAATACACGCTGGTCTACTTTAGGATCGAGGAATACGACGCCTACCTCGCCGCGGCAACCCTCAGACCGGAAACGATCTTCGGCGTAACGAACATCTGGGTTAACCCCAATAGCGTCTACGTTCTGATAGAGGCCGACGGCCACCGGCTCATCGTATCCCGAGAAGCGGCCGAGAAGCTAAAGCACCAGATGAAGGTGAGGACTCTGAAGGAGCTCAAGGCGGATGAGCTTATCGGAAAATACGCCGAGACGCCGATAACCGGAACTAGGACGCCGATCCTGCCCGCAGACCTAGTAGATCCGAGATTCGGCTCCGGGGTCGTTTACAGCGTTCCAGCCCACGCGCCGTACGACTACGCCGGGCTGATAGCTTTTAGAAGGGATGGGGAGAGGCTTAGGAGATACGGGCTGAAGGAGGTAGTCGAATCGATTAAGCCCATCTCGATAATCAGGGTTCCAGGCTATGGCGAGTATCCAGCCGTCGAGGAGGTTGAGAGGCTGAAGATAACCTCGGACACGGATCCGAGGCTCGAGGAGGCCACGAAGACGATCT
>JAPDJZ010000025.1 GCA_029258815.1 archaeon | reverse complement strand
TGCTCGACCTCTTCCCCTTAGCGGCGTCGCTCCTAAGCTTCTCGAGGACTGCCTCCTCGTCGTAGGGAGCTTCGGGGACTAGGATTACCTCCGCCCCCGCCGTGAGCCCGACCTCGGCCGCTAGGAATCCCCGCCTCCTACCCATAACCTCGACTATGAAGGTTCTTTCGTGGGAGACGGCGGTGTCCCGGATCTTATTGATCTCGCTCAAAGCCGTGTTCACGGCCGTGTCGAAGCCTATGGTCTCGTCGGTTCCGTAGACGTCGTTATCGATCGAGGCCGGGAGCGCGAACATTCCGGCGTCCGTAAGCTTGCTGAGCTCGTAGGCTCCTCGAATCGAGCCGTCCCCGCCGATGACCATGAGCCCGTCAACCTCATCCTCCATCAAGCTCCTCGCAGCCTTCTCCAACCCTCTCCTAGTCTTAAACTCCGAGCACCTAGAGGTTCTGAGGATCGTTCCGCCTAGATGGAGGATCCCGCTTACGGATCTGGGATCGAGCTTGATATACCTATTCCGGATAACCCCCTCCCAGCCTCTCTCAAAGCCTAAGACCTCTAGACCGCTCCAGGCGGCAAGCCTGACCAAAGCTCTTATCGCCGCGTTCATCCCCGGCGCGTCTCCGCCGCTCGTAACTATCCCGATCCTCCTCAAGCCCTTAAAGCACCTCAACAAGCTCGTGAACCTAAAGCGATTAAGCTTTTCCTCACCCAGATTCCACGAGCTAGCGGGCTATTTTTGTTGAGGAGGTCTAGTCCTCGAGGGAGGGGCGTATGGCGTTGGAACGAATTCGACGCTGGGTCGTACGGCCGCCGGCTGCGGATATAGCTCCATGAGCTTATACACCTCTTCCGGGATCTCGGTCTTAACCGGTATCCCGATCTTCCTAGCTTCCTCGACGGTTATCGGGTAATCGTGAGTCCATCTGCCCTCGACCATGATCTTCGCGAGCTCCCTAGCCTTCTCCTCCCCGAACTTATCCTTCGTCAGCGTATAAACCAGCTCCTCCATCTGCTTAACAGCCTTCTCAGCGACGTCCGCGAGGATCAGGTACTCGTCCCTAACCTTATGCCTACCCTTATCCCTCACGACCTTCAGGAGCGACGCAGCCGGTATAGCTCCATGCCGTGGATCGCTTAGCTGGGGATCGACCGGGCCTAGAACCGCGTTCTGATCCATCCAGACCTCGTCCGCCGCCAGCGCTATCAAGGTCCCGCCGCTCATCGCGTAATGCGGGATTATCGCGATCGTCTTAGCCTTATGATCCCTCAGGGCTAAAGCGATCTGAGCAGCGGCGAGAACCAGCCCACCCGGCGTATGAACGACTATCGCTATCGGCATATCCTGCGGCGTCATCCTGATGGCCCTCAAAACCTGCTCCGAGTCCTCGATATCGATGTACTTGTAGAAGGGTATCCCGAATAGCCCGATCCTCTCCTGCCTGTGGATCAGCGTAACGACCCTGCATCCGAGCTTCTTCTCAAGCCTCCTAATCAGGCTGAGCCTAGCGCCCTGAAGCATCTTAAGCCTATACTGAGGCCAGAGGAATATCATTAGGAGGAGGAATAGCCAGAAGAGGAAGCCCGCGTCAAAACCGGCGTCCATGGCTTTACCGCCTCTTTGCACGGCCTCGTCTAAAAAGTTTACTTCATCGCCTGACGCCCCTCTAAGCCGACGAACTCCACCGGCGTGCCGAGCCCCTTCTCGACGGCCTTCTCGTAAACTAGATTCGCGGTTACCGCGTCCTGTATCGCCAATCCCGTTGACGCGAAGACCGTTATCTCGTCGTCGCTCTCCCTACCCTTCTTGAGGCCCGCCACGACCTCCCCGAGCTCGCCGTAGATATCGCTCCTCTTCAAGATCCTCAGGCTCACCGGAACGTTCACCTCCCCGGCGTGGATTGCCTGCTCCAAATCGTCCACGACTATCTTGGACGCCCTTTTCAGAATCCTCGGATCAAGCTCCTGCTTGCCGGGAGCATCAGCGCCTATGCAGTTGAAGTGAACGCCATCCGGAACCCATTCATCCGATACTATCGGCTTCCGGGACGGGGTCGTGGTTACGATTATGTCGGCATCTTTGACGGCGTCTTTGACCGAGCTTGCTTGGATCGCGGAGAGCCTCCCGGGATGATTCTCCTCGAGAAATCGCGTAAACGATTCGCGGGCCTCAGGTCTTACGTCGAAGACCCGGATCTCCTCCAGCTGATTCATGACTTCGAGCAATCCCCTCAGCTGCATCCTCGCCTGGGCCCCGGCCCCGACGAACGCCGCGATCCTAGAATTCCTCCTAGCGAGGTATTTCGCCGCCACCGCTCCCGCCGCCCCGGTCCTCATCCCCGTTACCCAAGTCCCGCCCATGATGGACTTCGGAAAGCCGGTCTCCGGATCTATTAGAAGGATTATCGCCATGACGGTCGGGAGCCCCTTCCCCCTATTCCCGGGATGCGAGTTGACGACCTTAACGGTAGATATCTTAGATGCCTGCATGTAGCATGGCATGACCCTGAGATCTCCGAGCTTATCGTAGAAGAGATAGGTCTTGGCCGGCATCTGAACCCTGCCCAGCGCCTTCTCCCTGAAAGCCTCCTCAACAGCTTTTATGACCTCCCTCATCGATACGATATCCCTAATTACGCGGTCGGGTAAGAGGAGAGTCCGCATATAGACCTCGAGTAAAGGCTTGAAGCCTGTGCTATTAACGATTTCTTCTTCCTTGGAATAATTTTTATGCCCCCGTCTCCCTCGCTCGCACATGCGCCTCTTCCCGGTTTATAGGCTCGAAGAGATTCCGAAGAACGTTCTTGAGCGCGTTCTGAATAGGTCTAGAATCGATGTCTCCAAGGTGGAGGGCGATGTGAGGAAGATTTTGGAGGACGTTAGGGAGAGGGGCGACGACGCCATTTCCGAGTTCCTCTCGAGCCAGGTTGGTAGAGAGGTTAACCCCGAGGAGATAGTCGTAAAGGATGAGGATGTTGGAAGGGCGTACAAGGAGATAGATCCCAAGCTTCTGAAGGCTTTGAAGCACATGGTTAGGAATGTTAGGAGGTTTCATCGGAGGCAGGTTCCGAGAAGCTGGATGATGGAGGTCGAGGAGGGGGTTTACGCGGGCCAGCTCGTAATCCCGCTGAATTCCGCCGGCCTCTACGTCCCCTCGGGCAAGGCAACCTACCCATCGGTCGCGGTGATGGTTACAGTCCCGGCCAGCGTCGCCGGGGTTCCCCGGATAGCCGTCGCCTCGCCGCCCTACCAGAACGAGATGAGAATGAATCCGGCAACCTTAGTCGCGGCCCACCTCTCGGGAGCGCGGGAATTCTATATCATGGGCGGAGCGCATGCGATAGCGGCCTTCGCCTACGGGACCGAGATCGTGAAGCCCGTCGAGGTCATCGCCGGCCCCGGCGGGCCGTATACCTACGCCGCTAAGCTCATGGTCAGGGACCTCGTTAGGATCGACATCCCGGCGGGGCCTAGCGAGGCTCTCGTCTTCGCCGATGGAAGTCTTCCAGCTGAGTGGGTTGCGTGGGACTTTCTAAACGAGGCTGAGCATGGCCCGGACTCCGCCGCGGTCCTCCTAACCCTCTCCACGGATTATGCGGAGGAGGTTTCTGAGAAGC
>JAPDJZ010000156.1 GCA_029258815.1 archaeon | reverse complement strand
GTGATCCCAAAGCGTCCTATCCAAGTCTAAAATAACAACCTTAAGCCTCATAGCCTAGATCCTCTGAAAGAAGCCTCTGAAGCTCCAGCCCCTCCCGCTCCTCCAGCCTCCTTCTACCCCTGTGAACGCCCTCATAGAAAGGTATCACGTGAAAATGCAAGTGGAAAATGACCTGTCCCGCCGCCCTGCCGTTGTTCTGAACAATGCGCACCCCGTCCGGCTTTAAAGCCCTCCTAACGGCATTTGCAACTCGCTTAGTAACCACTATAAGCTTGCAGAGAACGTCGTCCGGAACTTCGAATATAGTCTCGTAATGCTCTCTCGGAGCTACGAGCGTATGCCCCCTGCTGACAGGGTAGATATCCAAGAAAGCTATAACGTCCTCGTCGTGGTAAACTATGTACTCGCCCTCCAAGTTCTCAACACTACAGAACACGCAGCCTTCAAGTTTCCGCATAACCATCCCACTAAATCACTCAACAATCTTAATAACCCTACCTATAGCCCGCGTACGCGCTTCCCTCAACACGAAGACACTGCCTTCCTCCAAATACCACGGATGATAGCTGAACCTGAGAACAACGAGGCCTCGGTCGCCGGTCCGCATAGGCTTCTTCTCCATATCAACGAACTCCACAGTGCTCCTGATAGCGCCGTAATGCAACACCGCCTGATAGCCCGGCTTAATAGTCGTGGGATGCTTCAGAATAGTAACCCTAGCCTCGAAAACCCTCACGCTAGCTGGCCGCTCTTTCCTATCAAGCACGGCCATGCCTTTTTCAATTTCATCATACCTAACATTGGTAAGCGCGAGCGTAACCTCCTGCCCCGCCAGCCCCTTCTCAACCGGCAGACGGTTAACGTGTATCGACTTAACCCTTACCGGCCGCCAACTACCATCCTTAAAGGGACCCAAGAGAACTTCATCATCAACCTCCACGACGCCCCGCATAACAAGACCAGCCACCACAGGCCCTACGCCTCTCACGTTAAATATGTCGTCCACGTACATCAGCAGCGGCTTTCCAAGCTTCTCCCGCCAACGCGTGCGTGGAGGAAGCAGGTTAAGAAACACTCGGAGAAGCTCCACCCCCTCCCCAGTAACAGAGGAAACCCTGAATATGGGGAGTACACGGCCGCTCTGCATGTGTCGGGCCGCTACTACCGCGTCGTCAAGCCGCCTAACCTCGAACGGCAGCTTACTCACGCCAGGAATAGTCGCCACGTAGCGAAGCTCCTCAATAGTCCTCTTCAAAACCTCCTCAGCCACCATATCAATCTTAGTTACAACCGCGAAAACCGGGATGCCAAGCGCCACACAGATACCCAAGTGCTCCCGCCCCATCTTCAACAGGCCTGCGTTAGCCCCCACAACCAGCATCGCGTAGTCCGGAAGGCGGGACATGACACCCCTCAAAGTGGTCCTAAGGTAACGCTCATGTCCACCCAAATCCGTGAAGGCAATTATCTTCGCAGAGTTAAGATATATCTCAGACTCATCCAGCGGATGCACAAGCTCATAGTTAACCACCCTTCCCTCCACGTCGAAGCCGAGGAATCGCGTAGACACAGAAGAAGTACGTCCGCTTTCAACCTCGTGAAGAAACCGCGCAATACGAGCCATAGCAGCCCCATTGCCATCGTCCAGCCGCCCGGTGCAAAGCACGCCCACAAGCGTGCTCTTACCAGCGTCAACGTTTCCCAACACAGTGATAGAAACGTGAATAGGCGGGCTATCCTCTCTGCTCAGCCTAACCAAGACCTCGACAACCCTGCCCCGCCGCCCACGCTTCTCCCTGACAACCTTAACTCTGGCCCCCAGTCTCGCAGCAACCCTCCTAAGATTCTCCAAGCTAACCTCTAGCTCCTCATCCGTAAGCCCTAAAGGCTCACCTTCATCGCTAACCCCCAAGACGTAGAAAGCTTCGCCGCCGCCCTCTGAGAGCCTGTACTTCATCTGTGAAGCAAGATGCTCGAGACGTTCTTCGCTAACCCTAGTTAACTTAAGCTTATACTCTGTCTTACCCTCCTCCTTTTCAGGCGGATATTGACTCAAACTTCTCCTCATTCCCTTTAACCACAAAAAACTATAAAAAGTATATAACCATTCCGGTCACTAAGAAAGCCTGGACAGAATTCGGACGAGATTCTTCTTCTCAAGACGATAAAGCAGCTTCAGAGTATCCTCGAGTGAAAGGCTCGTGGACCTCGAGAGATGCTCAACAAGCCTATAAAAGCGGACACGCCTACCCTTGTATGCCTTAACCAGCCTACCATACTCCTCCAAAATTCTCCGCTCATTTGGGCCGAGTTCGCGGCTTACAATCTCCTCAAGCTTGTTAATAGCCTCCACCACTTTAGTCCTCAATTCCGCAATGTCAACATCGTCGAAAGGCATTTTCTCCTTAGCTTCCAGAATCCGCGCCTCAGCCTCCTCAACCAGTCGAGAGGCCTCCTCAATAACTGCGGAATCTTCCATTCTAGCCACCTTTCGAGCCTTTTCAACCAGCTTACGTAGAGATCCAAGGCGCCCCTCAAGCTCCTTCAAAGCGTTCGAGTAAACTACGCGGCAAACCTTGGCAACGTGAAGCCCACGCTCGTAGCTAAGCCTGAGTTCCTCTAAGGTCTCACTTAGAGGGCGAGCACCGATTTCCCGCAGAGCGTCCTCAGCCTTTTGTCGAGCTTTAAAAGCCTCGGCCGAATGGTAAGGACTAAGACTGGAAAGCTTGGAACGCCAAGCCTCAAGTTCACGCATAACCTCTCCGAGTTCTTCTCGCAGCTTCTCGATTTTCTGAACCTTGTTCTCAAGCTCCACGAGAAACTCAAAGTAATTCTTAAGCCGCTCCTCGTACTCCTTCAATCCTTCTGCGGCGGGCAAAAGCTTGGACTGAGGAACCTCCAGCGGCTCGCTCGACTCTACAATGCTCTTGAGAAGCGCAGAAAGCTCTTCATCCTCCGAAATATTCTCAAAAATGGACCGTCTAACTTTATCCACTTTTTCCCTTAGTGCCTTGATGCGCGCAGCAGCCTCCTCTATCTCGTCAACCAGATTACCTCTGCCCTTAAGCTCCGTAATAGACATAAAACGCCCACGTACAGACCTCGACCAAAGAATATGTAGATAACCCTCAAAAAAGAAGCTTAACAAAGCGGAAACTACTAGCCAAAAAGAAAATCTTCTAGTAAATTACGAAATGCCTGAGATGAGCATCGACGAAAACGTAGAGCATGTCCTGCATAAACTTCATCCTCAGCAAGCTCTCTCCCTCATAGCAGTTCACAGCGGGCTCAAGCCATCCGCTATCATCGAATCTGTAGAGATAGACATTTGGCCAAAGTTCGTCGCCGCAATAAAACAATTGAATATCTGCATCTCGTACAAGACGTTAGGAGGCATAGCTATAATTAGCCGAGGCTTCTCGGCATTCATAAACCACGAAAAATGGAAAAAGCTGCTTACGACGGGCGAGCACGCCAAAAATGTTACAAATATTAATGATCCGCCAAAGCCAGAAAGCGCCAATGGAATAGACTACCAAGAAATTTACGCGGCAAAAACCGTGGAAACTGCGCTGGAAGTAGCCAGGGTCTATACCCTCCTTCAGAAGCAACCACGGCTTCAACGG
>JAPDJZ010000017.1 GCA_029258815.1 archaeon | reverse complement strand
TGCTCTTCCGATCTATGAGGAGCGTCATCCAGCGAGTGGTCTGCCCATAGGCGAGCCAAGCCATGGGTTTCTGGGGATCCATCAGCCCCAAATGGACGAGAAGCGAGTTCACCCACCCATGCTGGGCATATCCGGTAGCCCAGATAGCCCCGTAACTTATCTCCGGCATAACCATTGGGATCAGGGCGACGAAAAGGAAAAGGGAGGCGCCCTTGAAACCGGTGTTGATCAACAATGCCACCGCCAACGCCAGCACGAACTCCGCCGTCACGGAGACCACGAGGAAAACGAAGGTATAGATCAGCGCTTGGTGGAAGTAGGGGTCGCGGAGGACGTACTGAAAGTAACGGAGCGTGAACCCCTGGGGGCCTTGGAACGCGAGCGCGATGCCGCTCGCGGCGGGAATGGCCCAAAACGCGATGTAATAGAGAACGGCGGGAAGGATCAGGAAATAGGGGTAGTAAGGCCCCAATCTGGTTCGTAGTTGCTGCCTTTTGGCCATCTTAGTTTATATGAGCGGGGAGGGTTTCTGAAGCCCTCCCCGCTCTGTGTCCCTAATGCCGCGGCGTTCAGGCCTTCACTTGCAGGGAGGCTCGATGTACTGCTGATCGATGATGGACTGCTGGAGTTCGAGGTACTGAGGATCCACGCCCTTGCCGCGGGCGCAGATGTAATAGAAGGTGTCCTCGAACACCTGCTTCACCACACCCCAGTCGCCTCCCTCGGCAGTGGGGCCGGGGATAAAGGCCACCCGACCAGACATGCCGATGTTGGCGGCCTCGATGATGTCCCGGGCCGGCCCCGGCGGGATGAAGTTCACGGCCTCGGCCACCGCGGGGTTGAAGGAGACGCCCTGGGCGATCTTGGCCTGGATCTCGGGCCTGGTCATGAATTCAATGAACTTCAGGGCCAGGTCTTTGTGGGGCGCGTACTTCGCCATGGCGAGGCTGTTGTTCCCCGCTACGCTGCCCCGATCAACCGGGCCAAGCGGCACCGGGCCCAAAGTGAACTTGGTGGGATCGGAGAGGTAGACCATCCCCGCACGGGCCACGTGGGTGATGGCGATCCATGTCTCCTCACGGAGCATGGGATCGTTGACCATCTTGTAGGTAACCCAGTTGTCGTTGATATAGGGATAGAGTCGATACCACATGTCCCATGCGGCTTGAGCAGCCTCGGAACTGACATCGGGGAAGCAACCACCGTAAGCCAGGATGGAGGAGCCGACGATGTAAGTGAGCAATCCCATCCGCACGCCTGGCAACGCAAAGGCCTTCATTCCCGTAGCATCATAGATGTTTTTGAGCCAAGCGATGAGATCTTCATAAGTAAGTGTGTTCAGCGAGACGCCAGCCGGCATGTAGTCCAGGGCCTTCCGGTTCACTATGAGCACGTAGTCATCGCCGGTGAAGGGGATGAAATACTGCTTGCCATCGAACTGACCTTGCTTGAGGAACCCCGCGCTCAGAGTGCGGTTGGGGGCCACCACATCCATGAGATCGGTCAGATCGGCCACCACACCGGCCTCGACCAGGCGCTTAAAGTTGGAAACGTAGGTGATGAGGACATCGATGGTGGTGTTACCGGCCTGTTTCTGGGCCACAAGCTTGTCCAGCATCTCCGAATCGGTGAGGATTTCAAAGTCAACCTTCACGCCCGGATTTTCGGCCTCGAAGAGAGGGATGATCTGCTCCCGGATGAACTTTTGCTCTTCGGGGGGGCTGAAAACACGGGAGACGACGCTGAGGGTGGTGTCAGCCAGGGCTACTCCACCTAAAAGTCCGACAACAAGCAGCACGCCAATGAGTTTCCTCATCTCACTCCCTCCTTTGAAATCGTTCTTTTTGTTCAGATTGACATTTTGGGGCATTAAACTATCCGCTATCACCTCCCTTCACATCTATAAAACTTGCAAAGTTTCTTGAATTAAGCTAAATGGACAATACCATTTTAGCCCGATGCGGTTAGGTGTGTCAAGAGTTAAGGGACTTTTCCATTGGAAAGGAGAGAAGGATGCAAATTGTCCTGACCCATTTCAGGTACGGGATGCTGGACGGGGTCTCGCTGGAGATGGAGAAATGGAAGCGGGTCCTGGAGGACTTGGGCCATAGGGTCGAGGTCGTCGCGGGGGAAGACCCCACGGGAGAGGCCGTGGTCATCCCTGAGCTTTCCCTCTCCTGGGCAGAGGAGGTCCGCCGGAACGCCTTCGAGGAGCTTTCCCACTACACACCCGCTGATCTCATGGCGGAGATCGAACGCCTGGCCGGGCTCGTGGAGGAAAGGTTCCGGAAGTTCCTTTCGCGCGAGGGGGTAGAACTCCTCATCGTGGAGAACCTCTGGTCCCTGCCCATGAACCTCCCCGCGTCATTGGGGATCCTCCGGGCCGTGAAATCCCTGGGGCTTCCCGTAATCGCCCATCACCATGACTTCTGGTGGGAACGGGACATTTATTCCCCCACGTGCCCGGAGATCGAGGCGCTCCTTGTGGAGGAATTCCCCCCCGCCTATCCGGAGGCCGCACACGTGGTCATCAACTCCCTCGCCCAGGACGAACTCCGCCGACGCCGGGGATTGAAGGCGACGGTAGTGCCCAACGTCATGGATTTCGACATCCCCTTCGGGAAGGACGGGTTCAACGCTGACCTCAGGGAGGCGTTGGGCTTTGCCCCTACGGACATCGTCTTCCTTCAGGCGACGCGGGTAGTAGCCCGCAAGGGGATCGAGCTCGCCCTGGAGCTCGTGCAGCATTTCCAAACTGCGGTCCTACCGGAGCTCGAGCTCGCGGAAAGAGGGAATCGGGTTGTCATTTTCCTCCCCAACCTCATCGAGGATCCCGGGTATCACAGTAAGCTTGTCCGGCGGGCGAAAAAGTTAGGGGTGGAGGCGTTTTTCGTCCCGGAGCAGTTCGCAGCCGAGCGCCGCGTGGAAGGGGGAAGGAAGGTCTATTCCCTGTGGGATGCCTACACCATCGCCGACTTCGTTACCTACCCCTCCCTCTACGAGGGCTTCGGGAACCAGTTCCTGGAGGCAGTGGTGGCAAAGTTGCCATTGGTCGTGTTCGAGTACCCCGTGTTCGCCGCCGACATTGCCCCTCTTGGGTTTCGGTATGTTTCCTTGGGACGCGAATACCACCGGGACGAAGAAGGGTTGGCCCGGGTGCCGGAGGAGGTGATCCGTCAGGCAGCCCGGGAGGTTGGTGAGATCTTGGCCGACGAGTCGCGCCGAAGGGAAATGGTGGAGCACAACTTCGCTCTGGGGCAGGAGCATTTCTCCCTGGAACGGCTGGAGCGGGAACTCTCGGCGTTGCTCCGGAATTTCTGAACCCCGCCTGGAACTTCCAGGCGGCGAGATATCCGCGTAGCGGAAGGGAGGCTGGAGGATGAAAATCGTAGTTCTTGCCGGCGGATACGCTAAAAGGCTTTGGCCGCTGACTCTATGGCGTCCTAAGCCCTTGCTTCCCGTAGCTGGTCGCCCCATCTTGGATTACCTTTTTGAGGGGATGCCTCCGGGTGCCGTCCCGGTCCTCTCGGTGAACCGGCGGTTCGCTGACCACTTCTCCGGATGGCTTTCCCGCTCGGGATACCGGGCCGAGCTCGTGATCGAGGAGACCCGCTCCGAGGAGGAAAAACTCGGCGCCGTGGGGGCCCT
>JAPDJZ010000125.1 GCA_029258815.1 archaeon | reverse complement strand
GATCAGCGACCGACTCTTTCAATTCTCTTTTTGAGATTCGGATAACATTATCAGCGGGGTCTCAGTCATCTTCAGACAAGATGGCTTTCAATTCTCTTTTTGAGATTCGTTGACATGCGAGCCTTGAAAACGCTTTTCACATTCACTCAAACTTTCAATTCTCTTTTTGAGATTCCACGGACATAGACCTAATGCCCTGGATATGCAGATCAATCTTTCAATTCTCTTTTTGAGATTCGGCTCGCAACTTCATATCGGCTCTGGAGACCGCGGCTGAAGCCTTTCAATTCTCTTTTTGAGATTCTTACAAGGTTTCGGTATGCCGGGGAAATCGAGAGCATTTCCCTTTCAATTCTCTTTTTGAGATTCTCAAAGCCTACAGGATTCCCGTGATCGAGCCGGAGAAGTACTTTCAATTCTCTTTTTGGGATTCCGTGCTGTTTTTCCAGCCTCTAAGCCCTTTACTCGGGGATTCTAATCGAGGAAGCTGGTACAAGCCCCTATCGGGGATTCGACTTAAAAGGATGTCCCCCACCTAATAAACCTTCCCCCTCCCGGCGCGCCGAGGCAGGAAGCAATAACCGAGATCGAGATCCCGGATCTAGGTCTGGGGGAGCCCGGGAGGGGATTTGAACCCCTGTAAAGCGGGTCTGCAGCCCGCCGCCTAGCCGCTCGGCCACCCGGGCGTATTCCCCCGATAGATATCTGGATGTTAGGGGTTTTTGAGGATTGCGGGTTTCCTTAAAATTTGGAGGAGGGATCTTGGAATGGGATCTCCCTTGGAGAGGCGGAGGAGCATCCTGAGGATTCTAAGGGAGCGGAGGAGCATTCGGAAGTTCATCAGGTCGAGGATGCCCGAGGAGGTCGCCAGGCTTATAGTGGAGGCGGCCGTCCGCGCGCCCACCTACTCCTATCTCCAAGCCTATACGATCATCTGGGTTAGGAGCGAGGAGCTTAGGGAGAGGCTCGCGGAGCTCTGCGAGGGGCAGGACGAGCTCGTGAGAAGCTCGGCGGCTATCTTCCTCATCTGCGCGGACCTGAATAGGACTAGGAGGATGCTCGACCTGCTCGGCCACCGCCACGTCTTAGAATCGGCCAAGCACCCGGTCGAGTCCATCTTCGCCGTCCTAGATTCGGGGCTTCTAGCGGCCTTCATGATCATCGCGGCCGAGGCCCTGGGCTACGGCTCCACGATCCTAGACTACCCGCTGGTCTATCCGAGGGAGTTCGCTAGGCTATTCGAGCTCCCGAGGGGAGTTACCCCCCTCATCCTGCTCTGCGTGGGAGAGCGGGGCGAGGCTCCGCCTCTAAGACCCAGGCTGCCCCTGCCGCTGGTGTTCCACGAGGACGGGTATCGGGAGGCCTCGGATGAGGAGCTCAGCGAATATCTCGCGAGGCTTGAGGAGGCTCTCGAGCGGGAGAACTACGTGAGGAAGTACATCGGCCTCGACATGAGGTACCTGGAGTATCTGAGGCTTAAGACGGGGCTCGACGATAGCCTGAAGAAGGCATACGACGCGGTCGAGAAGTATCTGAAGGAGAACCTGATGAGATTCTAGGAAGGGGGGCGGGCGAGCCTGGGGGGAAGGTTAATCTTTACCCGGCTCGGCTTCTAGCTCGGGAGGTCTTCAGAGTGGAGAGCGTGGCCGAGATTCTCTCCGAGTACGCGAGGATCGTGAACGACGCCTTGAGGAAGTACATCCCGAGAAGGGTCGACGAAGCCTATCTCAGGAGCATCCTCGGGGAGGCCGAGTACCGCTATGAGGTCGAGTCGCTGAATAAAAGCATCTTCGAGCCGTTTTGGGACCTAGTGGATAGGGGCGGGAAGAGGTGGAGGCCCGCCCTAATGCTCATGGTCTACGAGGCGCTGGGGAGGGATCCCAGGGAGATAGCCCCCCTAACCGTGATCCCGGAGGCGATCCACAACGGGACCCTAGCGGTCGACGACGTCGAGGATGGGAGCGAGTTCAGGCGGGGGAAGCCCTGCATCCACCGCATTTACGGAGAAGACGTGGCGATAAACATGGGAAACACCATGTACTATCTCCCGCTAACGGTTCTCGAGAAGCTGGGCATACCCCCGGAGAAGAAGCTCAAGATCCTAGATGAATACGTGGAGACCATGCTGAGGCTAAGCCTAGGCCAGGCGATGGACATAGCGTGGCATCGGGGCCTCGTCGAGAAGGTGGACGAAGATCAGTACCTTCAGATGGCGCTGCTCAAGACCGGGGCGCTCGCGGGCTTCGCGGCGAAGATCGCGGCGATAATGGCCGAAGCATCGGAGGAGGAGGCCGAGCGCGTTCAGAGGTTCGCGGAGCTCGTCGCCGTCGCCTTCCAGATCCAAGACGACATCCTAAACCTGGCCGGAGACGAGGCGAAGTATGGCAAGGAGATAGGGGGAGATATATCGGAGGGGAAGAGGACGCTGATGGTCATCCACGCTCTTAGGCATCTGCCGAAAGCGGAGGCGGAGAAGCTGAGGAGAATACTGGATATGCAGACCAAGGATAGGGGCATGATACTGGAGGCGATCCAGCTCATAAGGAAAGCGGGGAGCATAGAATACGCGAAGGAGGTCTCGAGGAAGCTCGCCGAGAGGGCTCTGAGAATCCTACATGAAACCCTACCCGAGGGAGCCGGGAGGAGGAAGCTCGAGGCTCTAGCAGGCTTCCTGATAACGAGGGAATACTAGCGCGTAAAAATTTATCCCCTAAAAGCGACATCTCAACGATATGAGCGGCGAGGTCAAGTTCGAGGTAATCGAGGTCAAGATACCCGAAGGCTGCAACGTGATCTTCGGGATAACGCACTTCATAAAATCCGTCGAGGACATCTACGAGGCGATCGTGAACACCGTCCCAAGCGCTAGGTTCGGGCTGGCGTTCGCGGAGGCGAGCGGCCCGTGCCTCATCAGGCACGAGGGGACGGACGAGGAGCTCAGGAAGGTCGCCGCCGAGACCCTGCTGAAGATCGGATGCGGCCACACCTTCATAATCTTCATGAGGGACATGTATCCGATCAACGTGATGCAGAGGCTTAAAGCGGTCCCGGAGGTCTGCGCGATCCTAGCCGCGACCGCGAACCCGCTCCAGGTAGTCGTCGCCGAGACGAGCCAAGGGAGGGGCGTCGTCGCCGTGATCGACGGATTCAAACCAAAGGGAATAGAATCCGAGGAGGATATCAGGAAGAGGAGGGAGTTCCTCCGGAAGATAGGCTACAAGTTTTGAGACGGGGATAGATTTTAAAGAGGGGAGCGAGAAGATCCCAGCGAGTGATGAGAGCGGGTATTGCTGAGACTCGGCAAAGCCGAGAATGATGAATGATACCCGAACTGATAACGATAATGCGTATTAATGACACTAGCGTTTGTTATTTTTGTGGATGTGGCCGAGGCGCGGTGGTCAGGGTGCTTATCGTAAGTGGCTTAATGATGAGCTGGTTGCTAGGTTTGTTGATGCTGTTGGGGATGGTGAGGTTTGGGGTAGGAAGTGGGCTGTTTATAACACGTTGAAGTCATTGGCTATTTTCTGTGAGGTTAATGGTTTGAGTCCTAGCGAGCTTGTTGAGAGGCTGAAGAATGGCGGCGATTCGAGGGAGCTTTGGGAGAGTTTTCTGCTCGCTTTGAGGAGGAGGGGCGTGAAGGGAACT
>JAPDJZ010000172.1 GCA_029258815.1 archaeon | reverse complement strand
ATAAACGCCCCATTCGAGATAGAGAAGACGGAGTTCAGCGCCGAGATAAGGATCAGAGACCCCTCGCTGGTTAAGCAGTTCCTAGACGAGGAGACGAGAATCCTGAAGGAGATGGTCGATAAGGTCGCTCAGGTCGGGGCCAACGTCGTCTTCTGCCAGAAGGGCATCGACGACATCGCCCAGTTCTTCCTAGCCAAAGCCGGAATACTGGCGGTCAGGAGGGTCAAGTCCTCGGACATGGAGAAGCTCGCCAAGGCCACCGGCGGCAGGATAGTAACGAACTTCGAGGACTTGACGGAGAAGGATCTCGGGAGAGCTGGCCTCGTTGAGGAGAGGAAGATCGGAGAGGATAAGATGACCTTCGTCCAAGACTGCAAGAACCCGAAGGCGGTATCGATCCTGGTGAGGGCTGGCCTTGAGAGGCAGCTGGACGAGGCCGAGAGGGCGCTCAACGACGCGATAATGAACCTAATCTCCCTGATAAGGGATCTGAAGTATGTCCCGGGCGGAGGAGCCTCGGAGATGGCCCTGGCGAGCGCCATCAAGAAGGAGGCTCCGAAGTATCCGGGCAGGGAGCAGCTCGCCATGCTAGCCTTCGCGGAGGCGCTCGAGATGATTCCGAGAACCCTAGCCGAGAACGCCGGCCTCGAGCCCGTCGAGATCCTCACGGACCTGAGAGCGAAGCACGAGAAAGCCCAATACTCCTACGGAATTGAAGTCTTTTCGGGGAAAGTTCAGGACATGTTCGGGGTCGGCGTGATAGAGCCCGTGAAGGTTAAGGAGCAGGTCCTGAAGAGCGCCTTCGAGGCGGCCGCCATGATCCTGAGGATAGACGAGGTGATCGCCGCCGCGAGGAGGAAGGAGAAGGCGAAGCCTGAGGGCGGTTCGAGCTTCGAGAGCTAAATCCCGCCATTTTTCTAATCTTTCATAAATTTTTCCCGGAAAACAATACTTGTATATTGGGAGGAAGTCTATCTGAACGCCGGATGAAGAGCTCGCTCTCCATAAGCAGTAGGGTTAGGAAGGCCTTCCACCAGCTCGGGCTCACCGATTACGAGATGCGCGCATATCTCACGCTTCTCCAGAGAGGTGGGATGACCGCGAACGAGGTGAGCGAGGCGGCCGCCATACCGTATTCGAAGATATACGAGGTGCTGGAGAGCCTGGAGAAGAAGGGTTGGATAAACAACGAGGGCGGCAGACCTGCGAGATACTATCCGAAGAACCTCTCAACGGCCTTGGAGATCAACCGGATGAGGGTGGAGAAGGAGCTTAGAAGATACGAGAGAGTCCTGCTGGCCGAGATCCCCCCGCTCCTAGATGTCGCGGGCGATAGGGAGAAGCACGATATATGGATTCTGAGGGGCGAGGTGAACGTACTCTCGAAGCTTAAGTCGCTTCTATCGGGCTGCGACGCGGAGCTTCAGATAGCATCTCCTTGGATCAATAGGGAGCTCGTCGAGCTCATACTTCCGGTCCTAGCCTTGCTGAAGGCGAAGAACGGGAGCGCTAAGATTATGCTATCCACCGACTGCAGTAAGGCGCTGGCGAGGAAGCTGAGCGAATACGCCGAGGTCAGGTTCAGGGATCAGCTCTTCGGGGGAGGCGTGATAGCGGACTCGGGCGAGGCGATAATAATCCTCGGCGGAGAGGGGCGGAAGCCCACCCTGGCCATCTGGTCTGATCACATAGGGCTTGCTAGGATAGCGAAAGTATACTTCGATCACCTCTGGAAGGACGCTAAGCCCCTGAAGTAGGGATCCAAAACCTTAAATGATCTACATCATTCCCTTAGGGGAGACTGGTTCCGAGGTGATTTGATGGTTTATCGACGGCCTCCTAGGAGGAGGAGAAGTCCTGTAGGAGTGCTATTGCTAATTATAATAGCTCTAGTGATCGTGTTTGTCGGGATATCTCAGAGCGTCCAGCTCATGCTAAACTTCTGGGAGTTCGGAGATCTGTTCGTGAGGCCGTTCTACTACTCGCTCGTCGGGGGGCTCATCCTCTCCTTCATAGCGTTCTTCAGGCTTGACTTCATCGGGAGGCGGTCGCTAACCTTCTGGATTCTAAATCTCGTTCTCAAGTTCTATAGGAGGGCCGGATACATCGAGATCCGGGACATAGATTTCTCGGCGTATAGGATGGGCGTGGGGAGGTTCCTGGCCTGGCAGCTCACCAAGACGATAATCGGGTCTCTGATCTTCGCGAACAGCCTGTTCGGGATGGCGTTGGAGGCCGCTTTAAGCGGCGTCGACTTCGGATTGCAAAGCGTCCCGGGTATCTTCGCCCTCCCCTTCGCGCCCATCTCCGCCTCGGATGTCTCGCCCGCGCTTGAGGTAATCTCGGCGGCCCCAGCCCTGATATTGATCCTTCCGCCGATAATCTCGGCCCTAACGGTTAGGCTTACGATTTTGGTGGGATTAACCGTTCTCGTTAAAGCCGTCAGCCTTTCGATAGCCGAATACCTTAGAACGGGCTTATTCAGGGTGCCCGTGGACTCCATAGAGGCTCTACTGGCCTTGGCATCCGCTTGGACGGGTTTCACCCTCTTCTTCTCAAGCTACATAGATTACAACGCGAAGATATTCATCCTAGGGGCGTTCGCCGTCGCCTCGATCTTAGTAATCTTCATCTACTTGGATAGGAGCAAGCCGGGCTTCCTCTACGCCTTCAAGATAAAAATCGGGGCGATAATCCTCCTGCTCCTCCTAGTCGCGTCGATAGCCACAATTCAGAACAGCATAGCGGACGCTAGGAAGGTTGAGTGGCTCGGCCCATACGTGAAGCAGGAGATCGAGGTGAACAGGTATCTAGCCGACATCTCGGACATAACCGTAAGACCATACAACTTCACGGAGGACTTGAGCCAAAGCCAAGCGGATCTCTCAGAAGTGGAGGAGGAGCTGTCGGTGATTAGGCTCTGGGATTGGGGCGCCGCCTTCACGAAGCTTAAGCCCGAGATAGGGTTGATACCATACGTCGACTTCGAGGACTCGGACATAATCAGGTTCAGGAACAGGATTTACTGGAGCGCCTCCATGAAGCCCATCCTGCCCAGGGGCGTGGAGCTCGAGAACATCTGGTATAACGAGCACCTAGTATACACGCACGTCCCGAACGGCTTCCTCCTCCTAGACGCGAACAACGGGACGATAGTGGACTCCTCCACGTTCTTCAAGCAGAGGAGGATCTACTACGGGGAGGGAGGGCTTCTCGAATCGACCTGGGCGGCGGTGATCTTGGGCAAGGAGGGGAGCGACGAGATAACGGGAACGAGATATGGGGGGAGGGGAGGCGTCGTCGTCGGCCCCCCGATAACCTGGCTCTACGACGTAACCTTCCTCCTCTCCTACCCGGATAAGGAGGTTAAGCTTCTAAGATACAGGGACGTTTACGATAGGCTAAACCTCCTCCTACCATACTTCACCTATAGATGGGGCTCGGATTACGTTGATATGTTCCCGGTGACGGACGGCGAGAACACCTACTGGCTCATGCCCCTGATCGTCCGGCTTCCAGCGGATCACGTCCCGTGGAGCAGGGGTAACGATTACGTGAGGTTCGTGGGATATGCCCTCGTGGACATCTATAACGACGACCTGAAGCTCATAATCGTTGGAGACGACTTCGTTAGTAAGCTGATGAAGCGGGTCTATGGAGACATATTGGTCC
>JAPDJZ010000124.1 GCA_029258815.1 archaeon | reverse complement strand
CGAGGTTACCTCGGTGACCGGCAGGCTAACGCCATAAACATCGACGTGCTTACCGTTCTTAATCTCCTCAAACGCCTTTAACGCCTTCTCGACCGGATAATATTCGTCAAAGCCGAAGAACTTGAAGCCGTGGGCTACGTAATACTTGTAGAAGCCCGATGTCGTCCGCCAAGCCGCGAGGTTGTCTGCCAAACGTTCACAGTCCACCCGGTGAATTATAGCGTCGATCCTATCAGCTAGATCCGGCCTATACTTCTTCAGCATATGCAATGCTATGAGTAGTCTGCCGAAGTCAGAGACATTCGTGGTTGCGCCCGTCTTAGGCTCACCGGTCTCAGAGCTATAGCCCCATGCCGGGATTCCATATGGCGTCAGCTTTCGGGTCTCCAAGAAGCGTAAAACTTTTTCAAGCCTATCCTCAGCCCCCCACTCCCCCTCTTTTTGAAGGATCCCCATCCGCTCCGCATAGATGATCGCGATTATATATCCTCCCAGATCCCAGTCGGTTGTAGTAGACCAGTAGCGGCTAGCTCGCAACAATCCGGTGTCAGGGTTAACGCCAACGCCTGGATCGAAATAGCTCCACGCGACCCTAGCCCACTCCAGCCATTTATCAATATCTGAATCTCCCCCACCCTCCTGGCTTCTTACGTTAGTTAAGCTAGTCGCTGTGATGAGCATGAGGATCATAAAAATTGCCATTAGCCTACTCGCTGACTTAGCGGCCAAACACACCCCTCCTTAGGCGTGGTAATCCACCGTCTAGGACTTCCTGTAAGTATGTCCGCGCAGGACTTAAGCGCTATTATCGATAAGAAGCACCAATAAGCGTAGATCATCGGGGCGAGTAGAAGGAGGCGGGCTTCCCTAGGTTTAACCAATAAGAGAACTGCGATCATGAACGCCGCAAGTGATATTATTAGTGGAGTAAGCGATAGCTGGAGTATTAGCTGGAGAAGTGGCGAACCGGATACGAGTACTGCCGCGGAGATCGTCAACGGATAGAATATTTGGCCAAGTAAGGCGATTATCGGGGAGAGTAGGAGGACGCATGCGTCAAAGACTTTGAGACTGAACTTCTTCAGCACGTGGAGATTCTTGATCAACGTTTCGATATATCCTCGATACCAGCGACTCCTCTGAAGCGCTAGGTGCTTAAGCCTCGTTGGAGCCTCTTGGAAGCTCATCGCCTCTTTTTCATAAACTATCATATAATCATGCTTAACCAACCGTATCGCTAGCTCAACATCCTCGGTTAGGCTATCGCGATTCCATCCGCCAATCCTCCCGAGACTGCTCTTCCTGATGAACATGCAACTTCCGGTGAGGGGTGTGAAGAGATTAAGCCTATGCCTTCCCACGAGCATCGCCGAGAACCAGCACTCCTCCAAGTACACGAGCCAAGTGAGTAGACTATCTCGAGAATTCATCGAGACGGTCCTTCCCTGAACTGCCGCCACCCGCGGATCATCAAAATGTCTCAACGCGAGCTTGAAGGCCGTGGGGTTGACGACGCTATCCACGTCGAAGATTGCTAGAATCTCACCTGACGCTAAACTTGTACCGCATGATAGCGCGTCCGGCTTCCCCCTAGACCTCTCTCGATGAATGACCCTCACGAGCTCGGGAAATCTCTTCTCATAGTGCTTGCAGAGCCCATAGGATCCATCAGTCGATCCATCCTCAACTAGGATCACCTCCATCCTCTCTTTAGGGTAATCCACCGAGAGTAAGGAGGCCATGAGCCTGTCGAGAACCCTCGCGCCATTCTTAACGGGAACTATGACGCTCACCCTAGGCGTATATGAGATGCCGTCGTCGTCTCGGGGAGCTCTCCCACGCCTGAAACCCAATAGCCCGGAAAACGCTATCGGGAAGTGGTAGACGCTCCACGATGCTATAATCGTGAATAGGAGCATGACGAGGAGCTCGATTGGCGTGAGGGAGAGGCCCATCCCCGAGCACCATCCCGAGACATGAGCCCTCCTATATAGGGTGATATATATTATCATTTTACCTCAGATAAAAATCTTGTCCGCTACCTCGGCGCCTCCCTATCATCGATTGGATAAGGCGCTGCTTTCTCCTCATTTTCCGCTAGGACCCTCGGCCAAGGATTCATGAGAGCCGTCTCCCCGTTATCGTACATCAATTATGCTTATGTGAGGGATCTATCGTTGGATCCAGACCATTAAATGATTATAAGGAATCCTAACGCCGATTATGGAGGCATGTCATCCACGAGGAAGTTGATGATAATAAACTCTGATCTTGGGGAAGGCGGGGTCGAGAGGGTGATCTCGCTCCTCTCGCTACGCGCTCCACCTAATTGGGAGGTCCTCCTAATCCTCTGGAATAGGATTGTGAAGTATCCGCTTAAGCGCGGTAGCCGAGTCTATTTCATACACCCTTATCGTAGGCCATTCGACTTCCTCAAGAGTCTCATAGACCTCTACGCAATAGTATTGAGGGAGAGACCTGAGGCTGTAATGGCAGTTAAAGGGAGGGCTCTAACCTTAACGCTATTTCTAGTTGGTGTGAGACGCGTGGTCAAGGTTCCAGCTTTCCCGGTCGGCGGGCACCTAAGTCTCCTGAACAACCTCCTATATCGAGTTAAGATGAGGCTATTGTATAGAAGGGCCTATAGAATCATCGCGATATCGTCTGGAATTAAGGGCTTCCTAGTCTCGAGAATGCACGCAGATCCCGCTAGGATAGAGGTGATCCATAATCCATGCGATATACGGCTAATATCCAAGTTATCTAAGGAGCCGCTAAGCGGGAGAGAGGAGGAGCTATTCGAGGGCAGGATTCTCTTGAGTGTGGGTAGGTTGGTGTATGAGAAGGGTCAATGGCATCTGATTAGAGCGTTCAAGCGGGTCTCCGAAGAGGATTCGAGCGCGAGGCTCATCATAGTCGGCGAGGGCCCCTTGAGAGGCTATCTTGAGAAATTGATAATGGATCTAGGATTGAGTAGTAAGGTTCATCTTCTAGGCTGGAAGCCTAACCCATTCAAGTACATGGCTAGGAGCTTCCTACTCTGCTTTCCATCCCTCCTAGAAGGCCTTGGAAACGTGATCATAGAGGCCTTGGCCTGCGGCCTTCCAGTCATGTCCTCGGATTGCCTTTCAGGTCCTAGGGAGATACTCGCGCCCGGGACCGAATATAAGATAGGCAAGCTAAGAAGAGCTGAATATGGGGAATATGGAATACTGATGCCAATTATGGACGGTAAGTTATATTCCGCAACGGATCCATTAACGTGGAGGGAAAAGGTTTGGGCCAACGAGATTGTAAGATTGCTCAGAAATCCAGAGATACTAGAGGAGTATAGGAGGAAGGGGCCGCAGAGGGCAACTGATTTCGATATATCAAAAATTATTCCAAAATACTTTAGTATATTCGACGAATAAAAAGCTTATCACACATACGTACATAGATTAGACTGCGCAACGGCCACAATCATAACACTATCGTTAACTGATTAAAGATTGAGAAGTTCGAGGACTACGTTTTTGAAGTCTAGGATCGTTCTAGGGATCTTAGGTGGTTTTACGTTTAAGCTCCAGAACCCGCGATCGCTATGCTTTTGTTTAATTGGATCGAACCCGTGATCGCTTAAAATCAGAACGGCGGATCGTCTAACTCGTTTAAGTAAATTTGATATGTTTTTCTCCATTTTCTTATAGTAGGTAGCAAGAATAGTCATATATTTTAAGTTGTCAAGCCTATAAAATTTATGACTAGCCCAATCAATGA
>JAPDJZ010000006.1 GCA_029258815.1 archaeon | reverse complement strand
TTCTGAGGAAAGACTGGGGCTTCCAAGGCTTCGTCATGACAGACTGGTACGCGGGGGACGACCCCGTAGAGCAGATGAAGGCTGGCAACGACATGATAATGCCTGGGAAAACATACCAGGTAGACAAGTCTAGGCGGGACGAGATCGAGGAGATACTCGAGGCGGTGAGAGAAGGCAGGCTGAGCGAGGAAATACTCGACAGGAACGTGCGAAACATTCTCCGCGTCCTAGCGAAGTCTCCCTCCTTCAGAGGCTACAAGTACTCCAACAGCCAAGACCTAGACGCGCACGCACGCGTAGCCTATGAAGCCGCTGCGGAAGGCCTAGTCCTTCTGGAGAACCGCGGCGCCCTACCTCTCAATAGGAACAATAGGATCGCTGTGTTCGGAACGGGCCAGATAGAGACTGTTAAGGGCGGCACTGGCAGCGGAGATACTCACCCCAGGTACGTTATAAGTATACTTGAAGGCTTGAAGGAGAGAGGCCTTAAAGTAGATGGGGAACTCGCGGAGAAGTACGAGAAATACGTGAAGGATATGAGAGAGAAAGATGAGTACAAACCCAGAGGCGAGTGGTGGTCGCCGCAGATCACGCCACTTCCGCAGGACTTCCTCTCCGCCGAAGAGATACGCGAATACGCGAGACGCAACGATGCTGCACTTATAGTTATATCCCGAATATCGGGCGAAGGTTACGACAGAAAGCCCGCGAAGGGAGACTTCTACCTAAGTGACGACGAGAGAAGACTAATAGAGAAGGTTTCAAATGCCTTCCACAGCCAGGGCAAGAAGGTAATAGCCGTACTGAACATAGGAGCCCCAATAGAAGTCGCCAACTGGCGCGACAAGGTCGACGCCATACTGCTCGCCTGGCAGGCAGGACAGGAAATAGGCAGAGTAGTAGCCGACGTCCTCATAGGCGAGATAAACCCCTCAGGCAAGCTCCCCACAACCTTTCCAATGGACTACGCGGACGTCCCTTCATGGAATTTCCCAGGCACTCCGCCCGAAAACCCTGAGAAAGTGGTTTACTACGAGGACATATATGTCGGCTACAGGTACTACGACACTTTTGGCGTAGAACCAGCATACCCATTCGGCCACGGCCTCAGCTACACACAGTTCGAATATAGCGGCCTCAAAGCTGAGCTAAGCAGCGACGCGCTTAAAGTCTCGTTCACAGTCAAAAACACAGGAAAGAGAGCGGGCAAGGAAGTTGTGCAGGTTTACGTGAGCGCGCCACGGGGCAAACTGGACAAGCCGCTCCAAGAGCTGAAAGCATTCCACAAAACGCGGCTACTACAGCCGGGCGAGGAAGAGAAAATAGAACTTGAAATACCGCTACGCCTCCTCGCAAGCTACGACGGCGACAAGTGGCTCCTAGAAGATGGAGAATACGAGATAAGGGTGGGAGCTTCATCCAGAGACGTAAGGCTAACAGCGAAAATCAAGATAGAAGAGCCCAGAACATACGAGCCTTGAGCAGGAGTACTTCAATCTAACAAATGCCGTAGACAATACATATAGGTATATAATTACGGCATGCAGCTTCGCTGAGATAACTTCAAATAAAGAGCTATAACATCTCAAAAATAAAAAGAAACTATTTTATTTAACCATGTTTCGGGCCATTTCAAGCGCGCTCTCCACGGTTTCGCTGTAGGAGCCTCTGTCAGCAGCGCCAAATGGCAAGTTTATAATGACCTGTTTTCCGCATTCCAGTTCGAAAAGGTAGGTG
This sequence comes from archaeon, assembly GCA_029258815.1. Classification (GTDB taxonomy): domain Archaea; phylum Thermoproteota; class Nitrososphaeria_A; order Caldarchaeales; family Wolframiiraptoraceae; genus Wolframiiraptor. The sequence continues at coordinate 2,086 of JAPDJZ010000006.1, read as the reverse complement.
CCCGCCCTCTCGATTCTTTCTAGAACTTCTGGCTTAATCTTGTCCGCGATAATGACCTGAACTATGTTCGCGTCTATGCCGACAGCCAGCATCCTCAACTCGTCGAACTCGTCAAACTCCTCCTCGAAAAGAAAGCACAGCATTTCCTTTCTAGAGTTCTCCACCACAAAATCGAACTCGTGGCATAGTCCCGATCTACCAGTGACGCCGATCGTCTCGCCGCAGGCATCATCAGCACCTGATTGCGAGCTCGCCCAGGCACTCATTTTAAAACCCTTCAACAATTCCAGGTGAAACTAAAATTAAGAGTAATATATAAACATTTCTTTTTTATATTTCATTTTTCGTTTATCGCCTATTTATTCTTTTAAATGTATACTTTGCTTCGTGCTTCTATGCTAGCTGAGCTTTTCCGAGCTTAGCCCGGGGCATCGGCTGAGAAGCAAGAAAAGCTAAGAAAGCCTCGCACATTTATTAAAAAATACTGAGGTTCGACATCAAAGAAATAAAAAATTTCGAAATAAAATTGATAACGACTTAAAGAGCAATTATGTGTTCAGAGCTAAATTATCGAGAGAAATCATTATAATAGCAAGGAAAGTAAAGAACATTTTTTACTTCATCTTCTTTTAATATATTAGGTGTAAAATTTGAGTTCCACGGCACCCGCCCCTAGATATTATCCTAAGGAAATAGGCAACATACTCTATGATCCCGGCAAAAGCCTGATAGGCTTCCACGTAATAATTGATGGAAAACTCGTATCTCACGCCCAAGTACACGCAAAGCTGATCGAAAAGATATCCAAGTACGCTGGCACCATCAGGTTCATAAAAATCTACAGCTTCCTCCACAGCGATGACATTGCCCTCGTCTTCTTCCTCGACACCACAGGCAAAAAAGTGAATCCATACGTAATACTCGCAGACCTTCAATCCGTTCCAGTGTTCAAAAGCGCGCAGCTAATAAAGCCCATAAAGGAGGGGCTAATATTCGACACCTACTCCTTCCCGCCCCTTTACGCCGGCGAAAAAGCCATAATATTCCGCAAATTTCCTAGCAGCAATGTGGAACCTAGAAATGGGAGACATAAACGCAGTAGAAACCGCATGCATAGCAACCGGCAGCCCATACTGCCAGTTCCACATAACCAGAAAAACCAGGAAAATGCTGTGAACAATCTCCAGTAGTAAATCACGTAACTCAACGCGGAATCTAATAGAAAATATGAACAAAAACGTTTCAAAAAACGTGGCAGCATAGCTCAAAAGAGTGTACAAATAAAGCTAAACAGCTAAGCGGCTAGATACAAACTTCGTCCACACAGCTCAAAACTTATCTTTCTACCCCATTTATATAGAGAAGAAGAGACGAGATGCGGGCATCTTCTTCAAATACGACTAATAAATGTGGAGTTACAGCAAGCATAACGCTGAGATTGCCGCCGCTTACGCAACGCAGATAATTTTAGGGGCTCTGTATAACTAGGAAAAACCTATTACTTTCAATTGAGAAATTAATATTGGCATGAAAAAGCTTCAACCCATTAGCCGCATTTGCACCTTATGTGCTCAGTTTGGTTGTGATGAAAGAACTAGGCAATTTATGTGAGGCGCCATGAAGATTCTCGTAAAAACTAAGGCGGGGTTGGCCTTCACGAGGCCCATAAACGTTACATATACTGCCGCGGTTAGGTCTGCGCGGGCCTACCTTAGAAAGCGGGACTTCCTGCACTACGGGAGCCAGCTAATCCCGGAGAAAACTGGCTCGGAAACTTGGAGCCTGGCCTGGGCCTACATAAGGGAAGTTGATGACGTAATAGATACTGCGCCTTCAGCGACAGCCGAGCAGGTACTAGAGGAAGAATGGGCTAAAGTGGAGGAAGCTTTGGAGGGAGGGCTAGAGCCTCCTTATCGGATGCTCCGAGATCCCTGGCTAGCATATTTCTTCGCAAACCTCCGACGCCACTATACTGACCGCGAGATAGAGAAAGCCCTGCAAGCTATACGCGAGCTTTACTGGAGCGCGGTAATGGACGCGGCGAGAAGGGGCAGAGCCCTAACTGCCGAGGAAATGGCCAGGCTCC
>JAPDJZ010000103.1 GCA_029258815.1 archaeon | reverse complement strand
AACTTCATCGCCGAAGCCCAAGAGGAGCTCAACCGGTTGTTCGAAGAAAGGTACCCCACGCCACAAAATGTGACACAGAATTCTTGACACCATCATACCTGGGGGCCGCAGTTGGTGTGGAAAAGGCCTCCTAAGTGGTGTACCTTATGGTGTCATACCGGTTGTACGATATGAACTCCAAGGGTTAACTTAATTCAGCTCAGCAAGGAGTCGCGTTCAGGCCCTATTACAGGATCTGTCCGAGTTTCATTTGCAGGCTTCCGCGTATTCCATTTCCAGTTCGCGAAGACGGCGACGCAGTTGTTCGATTTCCCAGGAACGTACATCGAGGATCCTGCGGAGTTCAACCAGCTCTTCCCGCAGAGCCTTTTCGAACGCTTCCTTCCCCTTTTTGGCCGCTTCCAGTTTCGCGCGAATCCTTTCCACCTGTTCCCTTATTCCTTCGAAGCGCGATTTGGCCTGGTGGTAAGCTTTTCGCGCTTTCCCGAGACGCCCGTATGCTGCCCTGAGCTCATTCTTTGCGGCTGCTAGCTCCCTCTCCAGGCGCGCGATCAGCCCCTTGAGCAGCTCTATCATCTTCCCTATGGGTATCTTTCGCTCGGTCAGCTCCTCGCGTTTCACCCCCTCTTCCTCCAAGTACCTGCTCACGATCTCGCCTATTGCCTGGGAGGTGGCAGCATCAATGGGGCCGGAACCGATCAACGAGGCGATCGAACCGAGGTCCACTAACGCCTCGGCCAGCGGGAGTAGCACCGCATTGGTGCATGTTATAATCGCCTGGTCTACATACACCGGTAAATTCGGATCGTGTTCCGCTATCGGTTCGCCCAAGATGTCGCGGACGAAACGTGCCTGGCGTTTCGTATCCCATTTGTGGGCGCTTTGGAATCCCTTGTATTGCAAGCATCTTGCCGCGAGGGGAAGCCTTCGATACAGGTTCCATGCGGTGCTTAAGCTCCGCTCGAGGCCCGCCACCAGGTTCTTCAGCCGTTGGTACTCCTTCTCCGCCAATTCGTACCCTTTTTCCGCGTCCTCGAGTTCGTCGGCGGCCTTTTCCTGTTCGGGCAAGAGGTCCTTCAGGGCCTTCTCCAGTCGCTGGATCGTTTCCTCCCGCTGCTCCAAACCCTCACGCAACTCCCCTTCCAGGGCCTTTATCCTTTCCTCCAGGGCCCGTTTCTCCTCTTCCTTCTTGGGGATCTCCCCCTTCAGCCGCTCGATCTCCCGCGCTAGATCCACACATTCCGAGGTCAACAGGATCTCCTTAGTGGCCTTACATTTGACCGCGCACGCGTTGTACCGAATCACGTTTTCTCCCGCATACACCAGACATATCCCGATCCCCTCCCATTCCACTTCCAGATTGACCCGGATCCGTTCATTGGCCCGTGATGGTGGGGGGACCCGCACGGTGGCAAACCGGTAGTCGCCGGACACCTCGGCCGGCTCGGAGATACGCCATACTACCTCGCCGCGCTGGCCCCCGTACATTACCCAGCCACCCGGTTCATATCCCGTGCAATCGACGGAACGGTTCACCGTATAGGTGGCCTCTTTATCGTACCCCATCCTGATCTCATCCGGGCCCGTGATGGTGACCAGACACTCGCAACAACAAGGGAGTTTGAAGTCCTGCACCCAGCGCGTCGGGGTAAGGCCCGGCGGCGAGTGTTCCCGGAATTCGTAGCCGATGGTGCACGAGGAGCATTTACGTGTGAGGCAGATTTCCCCCACGTCGATCGTGGTCATAAAGAGCAGGGAGAAAGTGCGGAACTGGGAGACCTCCACGGGCTCGTAGCCCGGAACCGAGATCACGACCTTGCCTACATCGGCAGGTGAAGTGAGGCCCGTGCCCTTGGGCAGCAGGGCGAGGACGAATGGTTGTTGGGACAAGGGGCCTGCACCGCACTCGCGGAGCTTCCCTGTGAACACGGTACCGGGGAAGACGGGATAGGATACCGAAAATTTCCCCTCCTCATCGGTGGTCGCAGGGATGGAGACGGGCGGTCCTTCCACCGAGGGCGTAGGCTCCGTAGGTACTTCGGGGGCGACCACCTCTACGTAGATGATCAAGGTCACCTGGGCGCCTCGGACGGTGGAGGCCCGAAATTTTAAGGTAAAACGTCTTCCCACAGCATCTCTGGGGACGACGAACGGGCAGGTGGTCTCCACGGTCCCCGTGCCGGAGACTTCCTCGAAATCGAGCCATGGCGGCAAAGAGACCCCAGAGATGGTCACGGGATGATCTGGAGGTTCGACCCGTGCCTCGAGCTCCACTCTCCCTCCCGTACCCGCGGGGATGCGGCACTGCAGAACGGTGGCGCTCTCCCGCTCACAGCTTCCTTGGGCGGTGAGATGCCCGTAGAAGTACAGGGAGATCCCACCTTCGGCGGCGGTCCCACCGCCGGTCCCATACTGGGCCCAACCCATAACGGCCCACAAGAGGGCCAACACAACAACCAAGACGTGTCTCAATTTGCTCACCTCCCGTCGTTCGTGATTACACCCAAAGGTTTGGACAATTTCAAACCGCCTTGAGGATGGCAAAGCGAAATCGACCTGCGGGCATTTTGCCCGGCAAGGCCCAGGGTTCAGACACCGCCTATCGCTGTGCCTCCCCTCAGGGGCGGTGTGCGCCGGCAGCGCGCTGTGGTCCTGGGGTGGCGCCCATAGGGAGAAAATAAAAAGGGGCCGGCAAAAGCCGGCCCCTTTTCTCCCCTGTTTTCGGTGTCGATCAGAAGGTGAGGCTCCAGCCGAAGGAGAAGGAGTTCTCGGGCACCTCACCGCCGAGCTTGACCGTGAGGTTGTCCATAACGGGGAAGGTGAAGTTGAGCTTGACGCGGGTGATGCCGAACAGGGTGCCGGAGGGCTGGAAGAAGATGGTGGAGTCGAAGGTCCAGTTGCCGCCACAGCAACCGGGGCCGCAGAAGGAGGCCTTGATGTACTCGAACTCATCGCCCTCGAAGATGCCCTTGAACTTCTTGTAGGTCGGATCGAGGGCGGTGAGGATCTCAAGCTTGGTGCACTCGGCGAGCTCGCAGACGATCTTCCAGCCGTAGATATCGAGCCCGGCCACCTTGTTCAGCTCCTCCTCCCATTGGACGTCGCCGTAGACGGTGACGCAGCCCTCGATGCCGGCCCAATTGACGTCGAGGCTGAGCTTCTTGTAGTTCACGCCGAACTCGACACCGGCGCCGAAGGAGATGCCGCAGCAGAGGTCGAACAGGCTATCGACGGCGAACTTGACGTACTCGAAGCCCTCCTTGGTGAAGTAGAGGCTGGCGTCGTAGGTGATGCCACAGCAGAGGCTGAAGTCATCGAGGCTGACAAGGACGTTGTCGAACTGGATGCCGGTGCAATAGTCCACGAAGCTCAGCTTCACCGTCACCGGATCGACTTCGGCGGTGAGGTAGTAGTGCATCTCGTTCGGCTCGTGGGTGACCTTACCGGTGAGGGAGATACCGGCGAAGTCGAGGGTGCCCTTTAGCCAGGACTTGACGTAAGCGGGCACGGATGGGTCGAACTCCATGTAGCCGGAGAGGCTTATGGGTCCAAATTCGCCGGATATCTCGAACTTCTGGCTGACGAAGCCGTCGTCGGTGAACTTCGAGATGCTAGTCACATCGAAGGCGCCGAAGGTGTAAGTGAGGGTGAGCACAGTCTCGATACTGAGGTCCGGCACCCGCTCGATGGTGTAAGACCAGCCGGGGATGGTAATGGTCCGGTCGGGCAGGGTCACGTACTGATCGGAGACCTCATAGGTACCACCGGGGATGGTGACCTCGATCTCCTGGCCCTCCACCACGAGGGTGGTGGTGTAGTCGGGGATGGTAACCGTGCCGCTGAAGTCCAGGGTCATGTCGGG
>JAPDJZ010000176.1 GCA_029258815.1 archaeon | reverse complement strand
GGAGGCTTTGAAGGGCAGGCTCTACGGGGTTAGGTTCGATACTCCTGGCTCTAGGCGCGGGGACATGAGGAAGATCGTTGTGGAGGCTAGGTGGAGCCTCGACGTCGCCGGGCATAAAGACGTTAGAATCTTCGTTAGCGGGGGATTGGACGAGGAGCGCGTTAGGGAGCTCTCGGATGTCGCCGACGGCTTCGGGGTCGGGACGTCGATAGCCTTTCCGCCCTCGATAGACTTGGCCATGGACTTGGTGGAGGTCGAGGGGAGGGCTTTCTCGAAGCGGGGTAAGCTTCCCGGGAGGAAGCAGGTCTACAGGTGCGAGAAGCTTCACGATACGATTACGCCCTTCGATAAGGCCATCGATCGATGCCCGATCTGCGGCGGGAGGGTCGAGCCCCTCCTAAAGCCCCTGATAGAGGACGGGAGGATCGTCCGAAAGCTTCCGACGCCCCTAGAGGCGAGGGAGAGGGTGGTTAGGAGGCTGAGGGAGCTCTCGGCGGCAGAGGAGTTTCCGAGGGAGCCCAGGTTTCTAGTTCCATAAGATCGCGAACGTGAGGGGACATGGGGAGGAAAGTCGTCATCTGTATTAGCGGGTTCGCGGGATCCGGCAAGAGCACGCTCGGTAGGAGGCTAGCGGAAGCCCTGGGCCTGAGATACGTTTCGGGCGGGGACGGGTTGAAGCTTCTAGCGATCGAGAGGGGTTATTCGCCGGGCGGGGAGGAGTGGTGGGAGACCGAGCAGGGCTTCAAGTTTCTGGAGGAGAGGCTTAGGAATCCGGAGTTCGATAAGGAGGTTGATCGGAAGCTCCTCGAACTCGCCGAGGCCGGCGGAGTCGTCATCGATAGCTGGGTTCTCCCATGGCTCTATCGAAAGGGCTTCAACATCTGGCTGAAGGCTAGGCCTGAGGTTAGGGCTAGGAGGCTCTCGAAGCGAAGCGGGGTAACGGTCGAGGAGGCTTCGAACATGCTCAAGCGCAGGGATAGGGAGAGCGCGAGCCTCTATAGAAGGCTTTACGGCGTTGAGCTCGGAAGGGATTTCGAGCCCTTCCACCTGGTCTTGGATACGAGCGATCTCGACGAGGAAGCGGTCTTCAGGATAGCCCTCACGGCCGTAAAGGAGTTCTTCAAGCTTTAGCGAGAGCCTCGCCCCACTCCCTAGCAGCCTCAGACCTGATTAAGTCCTCCAGACAGTTCTGGCACAGCATCCCCCCGTAATATCTCTCGACCGTCCTCTCGCTGTGCGCTAGCTTGTAATCCTTCTCCCGTGGTATCCCGTGGATTATCCCCCCGCACCTAGCGCAGCGGTGAAAGCTCCTCTTCTCGTCAAGGTAGTGGACTACGGTTCTACCGCCCGGAGTCCTAACATACCTCCTCTTCCTACTCCTAGTCCTAAGGTATCTGCGGGGCATCCCGGCTCACCTCGGCGGCTCCGATTCCTCGGAAGCCCTCCTAGCCCCGGGATAAAATAAACCTCACTCCTCCCAGGCGAGCCTCAGGATCTCGGCGGCTCTCTCCTTAGCCTCCCGGCTCACTCTGACGATCACGCTTCCGCGGCCCGGCTGACCATAGACTATCATTGATCCCTCCGGAGCCGAGAGTATGCAGGCCAGAGTTAGGAGGTCCTCCTCCCCCTCGACGAGCACGACCACGCCCCTAGCTCGAGCTCCTCTGAGGAGCTTGTCGATCTTCGAGGCGGCTTCCGGGTTCAGGGTCCCCGGCTCGTTCACGACCCTAACTACCTTAAACTCGTCCAGCTCTAGGGTTCGGCACGGTCTCCTCTCGATCTTCCCATCTATGACGTATACGTCGGCTTCAACCCTCGCCTCCTTAAGCTTGAGGGAGGTGTAGTCTCCGACCAGAATCAGCAGCTTCGGCTTTTCCTCCTCAATCAGCCTCTTAACCTTTATAGCCACCTCCTCGGGTTTCCCCGAGATCAGCTGGCCGGCGGGCTCCCTAAGGAGCTTCTTCACGTGCTCCGGAAAGACTATGCCGCGGTCCGGAGGCCATTTAAGCGACCCTGATCGCATAGGCTCCCTTCTTCAAACCGAGCTTCTTGGCTATCTCGGATCTCTCTTCGTCCACTACTATTATCACTCCGGAGAAGTTCTGGGTTAAATCCGTCGAGCCGCAGTTCTCGCACTTATTCTTCGTGGTTACGAATTTGCAGTTTCTGCAAGCCCTCTCCCGCGCGGGCATCCTAGCTCTCACCCGCTACGGCCTTAGCTTTCTCGGGCTTTGGGGCGAGCTTCTCCAGGCTCTCCCTTATCCACTCGAGCTTTCCTAGGTATGGCTGCCGGGTCGTAACCCCGACCTTCCCAGCGGCTCCATGGGTTAGGGAGACGGCCACGATCTTGAACCTAACCACGTCCCCGACCTCAAGCTTCTTCCCGGTCTTCTTACCCATGAGGATCGAGTGCCTTTCATCATAGGTTATGTAATCGTCCATTATCTGGGATATGTGAAGCAGGGCGTCGAGCGGGCCGACCCTGATGAAAGCTCCAAAGTCCGTTATCTCGACCACCTCGCCCTCCCCAACCTCCTGAACTCTCGGATAGAAGCAGAGTAGCTTAGCCTTAGCCTTGTGGTAGGTCGAGCCATCCCTCGGGAGGAGTATCCCGATGGGGTCGGCTTCAACATCGACGACCATCACGACGTGGCCTAGATCGTCCACGATCTTACCCTCATAAGCCTCTCTAAGCCTCTCCAAAGCAACCCTCCTAAGAGGCTTACCAAAGTCCCTAGGCGGGATCGCGACAACATCCTCGATCTCGACTAGGTAGAACATATTCCTAACCTTTCTGAAATTACCGAGATTTAGCTATTTATTCTAGATTTAAGGATTACCTCGAGGAGGTTGAGGCCGCACCCCCTCGAAGATTATCCTCTGATCCTCGCTTATCGTTAGGATGGGAACCCCCTTCTCCCTAGCCTCGGCGATGAGGTCGAAGTCTATGGTCGCTATCGCGGCCCCGATCCGCATAGCCTCCAGAATGAGCTTCTCGTCCGTCGAAAGCTTTTCCGACCGGGATTCGAGGAGCTTCATCTTCTCCGCTATCTGGGCCGCGGCCGAGGCCATCAGGCCCCGCTTACCGGGCTTAGCCCTAAGCGCCCTCAGCTCCCCTAGAACGTCTTTCAGAACATAGCACTCGAGGGGCTCTCCGAGCGCTTCCTCGGCGAGGGATAGGAAGTCTCTGCCCTTCTCGGCGCAGTATATTAGGAAGCTCGTGTCCACGAGCAGCCTCATGTCTAAGCTATTTCCCCGTAGCCTATTAGCCTCCAAGCCGATCCGATTATCCTGGAGATCGCCACCTTATCCCCCTCCTCGGCGACGATCGGCCTTCTAAGCTCCAGCTCGAGCCTATCCCCCGTCCTCTTCACGACCCCGCTGGTGACGGCCGAGTAGATGTTTATGACGAGCTGCTCGCCGACGCTTATTGGCGCGACCGAGACCTCCTCGCTAAGCCCGACCACCTTCTCGAAGAGCTTATACTCGATCTCCAGCTCGTAGCGGGTCGGCGGGAGGGTTCCCGGCTCTCCGGCGAAATTCCCCACCATCCCATCGGATTTCGTTAGAGCTGGATCGAGCTTCGTCTCTATCCCGGTCAGCCCTCCGCTCCTAGCCTCCTCCACGTTCCTCCCCCCGGCCCTGATGTTCACGACCTCCGTAAGCAGGGACTCGTGCCTCCGCTCGCCGGTGATTATCCCCGGGGCTATCTCGATCTCATCCCCGATCCTAACGGCTCCTTGGACTATCGACCCGCCTATAACCCCTCCTTTGAGCTTCTGAGCGGGGGTTCCGGGGGGGTTTATGTCGAAGGATCTTAGGATGGGCATTCTAAAGGGCTTATCGAGGTCTCTCGGCGGGGTGGGGATGAACTTCTCCATGGCCCAGAGGAGGACGTCTATCCCGACCGCGTGCTGGCCTGAGACCGGGATTATGGGAGCATCCTCCACCAGCGTCCCCCGGATGTAATTCTTGAT
>JAPDJZ010000018.1 GCA_029258815.1 archaeon | reverse complement strand
ATGCCGCCTCTTATCGCTAGGTCGAACCTCTCCATAGCATCTACAAGCCCTTTCTACGCGATGATAAGGGTTTCCTCCTAGGCGAATTCGGAGATACTCGGTCGAATTTCGCTCATTTTCGGGTCAGCCTGCCCGTCGCGTATCACGAAATCAACTTGGACGTTGCTCATCATCCCTGCCTGAAGCTTTGTGGAAGAAGTTATTAAATCGTTTCCCATCTAGGTTCCTTCGGTGAGAAGATCCATGCCCATCACCATGATCATTAGCTGCGGCTGCGGATTCAAGACCACGAAGCTCGAGGAGGCCGAGGAGCACGCGAAGCAGACGAAGCACGTTCTAAGGATTCAGGGGACCGTTACGCCGCCTCGATCGAGGTAGGCTGGCCGTCGATGAATTCCGGCGGGCTTGAGGAGATCATCGAGGACGTTAAGAGGCTGATGAGAAATCCTGAGGTTAGAAGGCTCGTCGAGTCGAGGATGGCGTCGTTTAGAAGGCTTCGGGGAGCGTCCCCAAAGGCCATCTTCGCGGAGCTCGCCTTCTGCATCCTCGCGGCGAACTTTACGGCCTCGAGAAGCCTCGAGATCGTCGAGAAGCTTGGAGATAAGCTGATGACCTTGGATCGGTCGGAGCTCGCTAGAGAGCTCAGAAGGCTGGGCCATAGATATCCTGAGGCTAGAGCCCGCTACCTCGTCGAGGCTAGGGAGAAGCTAGGCGAGATAATCGAGGCGATGGAGGGGATCGGGGACGAGCATGGGCTTAGGCGGTGGCTCGCCGAGAACGTCCCCGGCCTCGGCTTTAAGGAGGCTAGCCACTTCCTGAGGAATGTGGGCTTCCGAAACCTGGCGATAATAGACTTTCACATCATAAGGCTTCTCAAGCGATACGGGCTCCTCGGGGATTTCAGGAGCCTTACGAGGCGCAGGTATCTGGAGATAGAGAAGCTTCTAAGAGAAATCGCGGATAGGCTTGGATTAAGCTTGGCCGAGCTAGACCTCTACCTCTGGTATCTCGACTCCGGGAAGATCGTCAAGTAGCCGGGATCGCCCCCTCGAGCCTAAGCAAGTATTCCCTAACCCTCCTGCCGAAGCCCGAGCCCGCAACCCTCCCATCGCTTCTAACAACCCTATGACATGGAATTACGAGGACGAGCGGATTATTCTTTAAGGCGTTCGCGGCAGCTCTCCACGCCCTCGGCCTCCCGACCCTCCCGGCGATCCACCTATAGCTCCTAACCTCTCCATAGGGAATCTTCCTAACCTCCTCCCAAACCCTCCGCTGAAACCCGGTTCCCGAAACCTGATACGGGTAGTCGAAGGATACCGGCTCCCCGGAGAAGTATCTCTCGAGATCGCGAATTAGATTCTCGAATTCATCGGGGGCATAGCTCGGCCTAGGATCGAGCCCCGCGACCTCCCTCTCAAGCTCTCCTAGGTTCCTGTAGAAGCCCATCCTCACGAGCCTCCCCCCGACCTCGACGAAGCCCACGAGGAAGAATCCCGCCCGAAAATATCCATAATAAGCGGAGTTCATGAGGCTTGACACCGCCTACCTAAACAAAAATTAAGATCCCCGGATTTGAATCTGCATGGTCATGGGTGGGCCGTATCACATTCTGGCTAAGCCGGGAGAGGTGGCTGAAAAGGTCATAGCAGTCGGCGATCCGGCTAGGGTCGAGCAGGTCTCGAAGCTCCTCGAAGACCCGAAGCCCGTGAACCTCCATCGAGGATTCCCGGTCTACACGGGGTCGTATAAGGGGCTGAGGGTCTCGGTCGCCTGCCACGGGATAGGGGGCCCTTCCTCCGCGATAGCCTTCGAGGAGCTTAGGATGCTCGGGGCCAGGGTCATCGTAAGGCTCGGGACCGCGGGCGGCTTGCTGCCGGATATGGAGCCGGGCGAGCTCGTGATCCCGGACGCGGTAGCATGCTCTTCGAGCTACGGGGTTCTGGCAACCTACGCCCCCGGGGTCCATCTACCGCTCGCCCCAAACTACGAGGTCCTCGGGCAGCTGGTCTCTGAGGCTAGGAGGAGGAAGGCCAGGTTCAGGCTGGGAGCCGTGGTCTCGAATGACGCGTTCTACGCCGAGAGCCCCGACTTCGCTAGGCTCTGGGCCGAGCGGGGGGTCATCGCGATCGAGATGGAGTGCGCCGCCCTCTTCGGGGTTTCGAGGCTTAGGGGCTTCAAGTCCGCCGCCATCCTGATCCTCAGCAATAACGTCGTTAAGGAGACCCCGATCCTGACGGCCGATAAGCTCGAGGAGAGCGTTAAGTCCGCCGCCGAGATAATCCTAGAAGCCTTCAGGAGAATGGGCTAGGATCCTACGATGTTATGCATCGCCACGAGGTCTTTTTCGAACGGCTTAAGCCTCCGCGGAATCTCTACCTCTACCGGATCCCTCAACGACAGCCCCCTCTCCTTCTTGAGCTTCCAAACCCTGGAATTGAACTCTATAAGCTCCTCCGTGTATCTAGCGTACCTCCTATCCCACCTAGGCTTCGGAAACCTCTCCAAGTGTACGCTCTTCTCGGAGTATAGCTTCCTCCAGAGGTAGTCCGTTATGAAGGGCGTTATCGGGGCTAGGAGGAGCAGGATCGTCCTCAAGACCTCGTGGAGGGTGAACCAAGCGGCCCTGCTCTCCTTCTCGGAGAACCCTCGGCCGTAAGCCCTCTGCTTCGACAGCTCGATATAGTGATCTGCGAAGATGTTCCAAGCGAAGTTCCTGATCGCCGTCGCGGGTATGAAGAAGTTGAAGTCCCTATATCCCTCGAGGCTCCTCCTAACGGTTATCGAAAGCTCCGAGAGGATCCACTTATCCGAGGGGGTTAGGGTTGCTCTCCGGGGCTTGGGGAAGTTCGAGATGTATCGCGCGATGTTGATGAGCTTCGTTACGAACTTGCCGGCGTTCGCTATCCTCTCCTCGGAGATCCTATAATCCTCTCCTAGGCTCGACTCTTGGGCGCACCAGAACCTAAACCTGTCGGCCCCATACTTATCGAGGATCGGGGCGGGGTCTATCACGTTCCCCCTGCTCTTGCTCATCTTCTCCCCCTTCTCGTCCAGCCCCGTCCCGCTTATCCAGACGTGCTTGAAAGGCATCTTTCCCGTTAGCTGATAGCATCGGAGAACCGTATAGTAGAGCCAGGTCCTAACGATGTCCTTTCCCTGAGGCCTTATCGAGACCGGATACGCCTTCTTGAAGAACTTCTCATCCCTCATGTACCTCGTTATGAAGAGGGGGGATATGCTCGAATCCATCCAAGTGTCGAAGGTTCGGGTTTCGCCGATGAATTCGCTGTGGCCGCACTTCTTGCATTTATCGAATGGGGGCTTCTCGGCCCAAGGCCGGTAGTATCTTCCGGGTGGAGGCAGATGAGGCTCCCCGCACCTCGCGCAATACCAGATCGGGATCTCGGTTCCGTAGTATCTCCTCCTGCTTATGGGCCAGTCTATTCTAAGGGAGTTTATCCAGTCTATTAGCAGCCTGCGATGATGCTCGGGGTGGAACTTCATCTTCCTCGACTCCTCCTTGAGCTTCTCCGCGAAGTCGAGCTGCTTGAGATAGTAGTCCTCCATCGGGATTATCTCTATCGGGGTCTTGCTCCGCTCGCAGATCGGGGTTCGATGCATTATCTCCTCGATCTTCTCCACGAGCCCCATCTCCATCAGGTCCCTGATTATCGCCTCCCTAGCCTCCTCCACCCTCATCCCCGCATATCTTCCGGCAGCCTCCGTCATTCTCCCCTCCCGATTTATCGCAACTATCTCCCTCAATCCAAGCTCCCTGAATAAGAGGACGTCCGTGTAGTCTCCGTAGCTGCAGACCATCACCGCGCCGGTTCCGAACTCAGGCTTAGCGGCTGGATGCGGTATTATCTTCACCTCCCGGTTATAGATCGGGATGATCGCATGCTTGCCGTGGAGGCTCCGATATCTGTCGTCTGCCGGGTTTACGATGATCGCTTGGCAGGCGGCGAGTAGTTC
>JAPDJZ010000060.1 GCA_029258815.1 archaeon | reverse complement strand
AGGGAAACAGCTATGAAGGCTCTACGCAGGTATCTACCAGAGATAAACCTTGAGGAAGAACGAATCCCACCAAGCGTATTGGAGAAGATGGAGGTCAAGATGGAAGACTTCCTAAACGCCTTCAAGGAGATAACTCCAACCGCCATGAGGGAGGTTGCAATCGAAGTTCCAACAGTCCACTGGGAGGATATAGGAGGATTAGAAAACGTCAAGCAGGAACTTAGAGAGGCTGTTGAATGGCCCCTAAAATATCCAGATGTCTTCAAGAGGATGGGGATTGAACCCCCAAAGGGAATCCTCCTGTATGGCCCACCTGGATGCGGCAAGACCATGCTGGCTAGGGCTGTAGCTACTGAGAGCGAAGCGAACTTCGTCTCGATTAAGGGTCCTGAAATCTTCTCTAAGTGGGTTGGCGAGTCTGAAAGAGCCATACGTGAGGTCTTCAGGAAGGCTAGGATGGCTGCTCCAGCCATAATATTCTTTGATGAGATAGATTCAATCGTGCCTAGGAGAGGACTTGGATATGCTGATAGTGGCGTAACAGAACGCGTGATAAGTCAGCTCCTAACCGAGATGGATGGAATCCAGATCCTGAAGGACGTGGTCGTAATCGGCGCCACGAATAGACCCGACATACTCGACCCAGCCCTCCTAAGACCCGGAAGATTCGATCGGGTAATCTACGTCCCGCCGCCCGACGTCGAGGGAAGATATCAGATATTCCAGATCCATACGAGGGAGATGCCCTTGGCGGACGACGTCGATCTCAGGAAGCTCGCCGAGATGACCGAGGGCTACACGGGGGCGGATATCGAGGCCGTGTGCAGGGAGGCCGCCATGAACGCGGCTAGAGAGAACATAAAGATAGACAAGGTCTACATGAGACACTTCCTAGCGGCCTTGGAGAAGGTTAAGCCCAGCATCGCGCCGGATCAGAAGCGGGAATACGAGAAGATCCTATCCGAGTTCAAGAAGTCGCTGGCCTACATCTCCTAGGGAGCCGCGGGCTCGAGGCCGGCCCCCTCCAAAACCCTAACGAACCTGGCGGCGTCCTCGGCCATATACACGTTATTGAAGAGAATGTAGACTCTCGCCCCGCCGGCGGCGAGCTCCTTAACGAGGTCCCTTAGCTCGGCTAGATCCGAATCCGTATACCTATACCTGTAGTTCACCTCCCTCCCGCCGCGCCCGTGAAGCCTGAAGTAGACCAGCTCGCGGGTTAGAGCCGGCCTACACCTAAAGGGGTCTACAACGTGGATTAGATCGCATTTCTCGCAGAGCCTCCTAACCGCCTGAGGATTCTCCCTCCAAGTCCCCCTGGGCTCCCAGCCTATCAGAACGCCGTCCCTCCTAATCCCCGAGAAGAACTCCTCCGCGTTCGCCAGATTATCCTCGCTGTAGCCGAAGGACGCGGGGGTCTGGACTACGCAGACCTCGGCCCCCATGGCCTTGCACACCTCAAGCGTCCTCTCCCAAGCCTCGAAGTTCTCCTCGCTGGGTCTTAGGAAGCCGTATCGACCATACTTCGATTTCGGGATCTTAAGCCCGCTCCTCCTCCACGTCGGGCTGGTCGGGGGATGGGTTATCGCCTGCCAAGCCTTCATGCAGAATTTGAATCCGGGGGGAGCCTGCTCAGCCCACCTCGCAGCGGTCTCGGGCCTCGGAAGCCTGTAGAAGGTTTCCTGAACCTCGACTATCCTGAACCTCGAGTAGTACGCCTTCTTCCCGCCCCTAACGCACCAGCCGCAGCACCCAACCCTAACCTCCATAATCCCCTCCACAACATTCTCCGGCTTCGAGAAAAGGTTTAGGCTCCGAGCGAATGGGATAAATCCAAGCTTTAAGAAGATTATGATGATGTTTAAGGTCATCCAGCTTCTGAAGAAGAAGCCGGAGGTCTCCGTCGAGGACTTCGAGGAGCAGGCCGGCGCCTACGTGAAGACCGTGAGGAAGGTGAAGGGCCTAAGAAGCCTCATCCTAAACGTCGTTACCGGCGTTCACGGAGCCGAGGAGAAGCCGCTGGACTACATCGCCGAGCTGGCCTTCACGAGCGAGAAGGCCTTCAACAAGGCGCTCGAGGATCCGAACGTCCGAGCCGCCCTAGAGGAGCTCGGCAGGGTTGCTGAGGAGCCGAGGTTCATCTACTCAAAGGAGAGGGTTTTGAAGAGGCCTAGGGCCGCCGCCAAGAAGCCCGCTAAGAAGCCTGCAAAGAAGGCTAAGAAGAGAGCTAAGAAGGCTAGAAAGCGGAAGAAGTAGCCTGGAAGCCCCCTTACTAAAATTATTTTTCTTTTGCCCAACCCCTCGAAAGCGGGAATAATCCTTAAAGCAGGCACTCGAGACCTCTATCCTAGGTGCTGCTATGCCTCAGGTTCCATTAGAGAAAGCGGACGACGTGATCTGGAGGATTCCGAGGTATAGGTCGGATATGCGGGTTCCGGTCCTAGTCTTCGCCTCCGAGGAGCTTCTGGGGAAGATGAGGCAGGATAGGACGCTGATCCAAGCATCCAACGTCGCCACCCTCCCCGGCATCCTAAAGCACGCTGTAGTCCTGCCAGACGCTCACGAGGGCTACGGGTTCCCGATAGGGGGGGTTGCGGCGACGAGCTACGAGGATGGAGTGATCTCGCCCGGCGGAGTAGGCTACGATATCAACTGCGGGGTTAGGCTCATGGTAACGAACCTCGACGAGAAGGACGTTAGGCCGAAGATCCAGCCCCTCATAAACGCCATCTTCCGGAACGTCCCCTCCGGCCTCGGATCGAGGAGGAAGGACTTCCGGGTTACGAAGAGCGAGCTCGACAGGATCTCGATCGAGGGGGCGAGATACGTCATCGAGAAGTTCGGCTTAGGCTGGCCCGAGGATCTGAAGCACATCGAGGAGGAGGGATGCCTCGATGGAGCCGATCCGAGCTACGTCAGCGCGGCCGCGAAGCAGCGGGGCTTCCCCCAGATAGGAACCCTCGGAAGCGGAAACCACTTCCTAGAGGTTCAGAAGGTCGATAAAATCTTCGACGAGAGGGCCGCGAAGAGGATGGGGATAACCCACGAGGGCCAGGTAACGGTTCTAGTTCACACGGGGAGCAGGGGGTTCGGCCACCAGATCTGCAGCGATTATCTCAAGGTCATGGAGCGGGCTGCGAGAAAATACGGGATAAGGCTTCCGGATAGGGAGCTCGCGTGCGCTCCGGCCGGGAGCAGGGAGGCCGAAAGCTATCTGAAGGCCTTCGCATGCGCCGTTAACTTCGCCTTCGCGAATAGGCAGGCGATAAGCCACTGGGTTAGGCAGAGCTTCGAGCAGGTCTTCAACCAGCCCGCGGAGACCCTAGGCCTCCAGCTAGTCTACGACGTAGCCCATAACATAGTTAAGCTGGAGGAGCACGTAATCGACGGGGCTCGGAGGAGGGTCTGGGTTCATAGGAAGGGCGCTACGCGAAGCTTCCCAGCCGGCCACCCGCTAGTCCCCGAGGACTATAGGGATATTGGCCAGCCGGTCCTGATACCCGGATCGATGGGAACCGCGAGCTGGGTTCTGCTCGGAAACCCGAGGGCCATGGAGCTTACCTTCGGGAGCACGGCCCACGGCGCCGGGAGGACTAGGAGTAGGGCTGAGGCTAAGCGCAGGCTCACCGCGAGCCAGGTCCTAAGCTCGCTCAGCAGGAAGGGCATCTACATCCGGAGCGATAGCATGGAGACCGTCGTCGAGGAGGCCGACGAAGCCTACAAGAACGTGGACATAGTGGCGGAGGTAAGCCATCAAGCCGGGATAGGGACTAAGGTCGCTAGGCTGATACCGCTGGGGGTCGTGAAGGGGTAGGCGCCGGAGATGCTCGAAAGGCAGCCGCTGAACGGCCTACTGCTCTTAGGAATTCTCCTCATAGTCTTGGGCCTTATTCTGGTCCTCATCCCGCTCCTAGCTAGGCTCGGGGTCAGGCTCGAGAGCGCTCACCCGCTCCTCCTCTGGGGTAGGCGCTTCGACGGAATCTACGTCGGCACATCCCCAATACTCATCATAATCATGCTGGCGGTCTACCTACTCCTCTTCCTCCTGAGGAGGGGCTAGACTAGCCTCCTAGCCCTCGAGAGAT
>JAPDJZ010000062.1 GCA_029258815.1 archaeon | reverse complement strand
CGAAGACGATAGCCGGAGTCCTATACTACAGCGCCTTCGTCAATAACAGGCTTTAGAAGTGCTGGTAGCCCCGCCTCTCGAGCACCCTCCACCCGTCAGCCCACCTAACCTTAATCAGCTTCTCCTCGGTCACCCTCCCTATCGGGATCAGCCTCCCGCCGACGCTCTCAACCGCCTCCACGGCCTTCCCGGCGAGCTTGGGTCTAAGCGTTAGGACGAGCTCATACTCCTCGCCGCCGTAGAATACTAGGTCGAATAAGCTTACGCCGAACTTCTCCGCATATCTCTCGGCCTCGGCGCTTACAGGGGGATCGTCGACGACGAAGCCAACGTCGTTTAGCTCGCTCAGCTGGTATAGCGACTCGGCTAATCCATCGCTCGAATCTATGGAGGCCGTAACGGCCGAGGTCTTCGCCAGCTCTAGGGCCTCCCTAACCCTAGCCATCGGCCTCGAAAACCTTTCGACGACCCTCCGTGCCTCGGGATCCTCTAAGCGGCCTGCTAGGAGAGCGTGTAATCCGGCCGCCTGCGAGCCGAACTCCCCGGTTACGGCGAGGATGTCTCCCGGCCTAGCCCCGAGCCTCGACGCTGTTCTCTCGGCCTCGCCTATGCAGACTACGTCGATCACGATCTCCCTTCCGGAGTTTAGGTCGCCGCCCACGATCCTCCCGCCATAAAGCTTAGCCGCGGCCTCGAAGCCCTCCCAGAGATCCTCGAAGCCCTCTAAGCTGAGCTCGGGCGGAAGCATTAGCGAGACGAGATACGCTATAGGCTTCCCGCCCTTCGCGGCTATGTCGCTCGTCGCCGAGGTTATCGCCTTGAACCCGGCGTCCCTGAGATTCATGCCCGGGGGGATGTCGGTTGAAGCCGCTAGCATATCGCATGAGACGAGCAGCCTTCCCCGGAATAACATGTCGGCCGCGTCGTCCCCCGGGGGAAGGGACGCTCCCTCGCATTCCTCGAGCCTTCTAACGATCCACTCGACGAGCCTCCTCTCGCCCAGATCCTTGAGCTTCTTATTCAAATCGCCTCAACCCTCCAGCCCGAACGCTATCGCGATTTAATTCTCCTCATGAGCGCTCTTAAGCACCACGAAGCGTAGGAGAGTATCTCCCTCTTATTTAGCTTGGACTCCCCCGCCCTTCTCGGGAGAAACCTGAGGGGGTGCTCCTCGATCCTGCATCCGGCTTTGTGGAGGAGGTATAGGAGCTGGACCTGGAAGACGTAGCCCGATCTAAGCCCCTTAAGCTCGCCGATTATCTTTCTCAGGGCGCTGGCTCTAATAACCCTGAAACCTGATGTCGCATCCCTAACCCTAAGCCCGGTTGAGATTCTAGCGATGAGGTTCGCCCCCCTACTAATCATAACCCTCTTTAAGCTTCCCTCAACCCAGCATCCACCCTCGATATACCTCGAGCCGACCACCACGTCAGCCCCGCTCCGCTCCGCATGCTCAAGCATCTCGAGAAGGGTCTCCGGCGGGTGGCTTCCATCCGCGTCCATCTCGCATACGTATTCGGCCCACCCGTGCCTCTCCAAGGCGCGCCTGAACCCCTCGATGTAAGCCGATCCTATCCCGAGCTTGCCCGGCCGCCTAACCACCTCGACTCCCCCGAGCTTGGCCGCGACCTCCTCGGCCGCATCCGCGGTTCCATCAGGGCTATTATCGTCCACGATGAGGATGAGCGGCCTCCACCCGGCGCCCCTTAAGACCCTGAGAACCTCCGGTAGAAGCCATCGAACGTTCTCGGCCTCATTATAGGTCGGGATCACGATGACGGCGCTCCTCAATCCCGCGAACCCGATGAAGCCGATGGATAAAAGGATATTACCGTTAGATAATAGGGGTGGCGAAGCCCCGGGCGGGCTTTGAACCCGCGGCCTCCGGCTGTCTGGCCCCTCTTTGGCTACCAAGCCGGCGCTCTAACCAGGCTGAGCTACCGGGGCCTCGCCTTCCTTTTCTCTCCTTCCTCGTTAAAAATTTATTCATGCTAGCTATGGGGCTTCGTTAGGTTTAGCCCATCCACTAGGGCGTGGGGGGCGTGGACGGGGGTCTCGACCTCCCACCAGCTTATCCAGTGCCTCCTATCCCCGAGCTTCCGAATGCCCTTCAGGAGCCTGATCATGTTATCGCTTATCCTCAGGTTTTTCACGGCTCCGTCCACCCCGCCCCTCCTAATCCTCAGGATTGCGTCCCTTAGGATCGCCGAGAAGTCCCCGGCCTGATAGTTATGATATCTGAGATACCAGTCGTTCGTTACGTAGATTCCGTCGTCGATGCTCGAGATAAGCTTCTCCAAGCTCTCCCCGCCTCCCTCGACGACTAGGTTGAATGGCTGGGGGACTATCAGCCCCGCGTTCGCCGTCGTGCCGGTCCCGAACTTCTTCGCGGTCGTGGAGTTGTGGAGATAGGTCTTCAACACCCCCCTCTCGATCACCACGTTCCTCCTCGTCGGAACCCCCTCCTCGTCGAAGGGCGAGGCTCCACAGGTTCCGGGGATCATCGGATCGTCTACTAGGGTGAAGATCTCGGAGGCGACCTCCCGGCCGAGCTTATCTTTCAAAAACGATAGCCCGGAATCCACGTGAAAGGCCGAGGCGGCTTCGCCGACCTCCTCGACGATGTCCGCGAAGACCATCGGGCCCAGAAGGACTTCGTATTCCCCGGGCTCTCCCTCCACGGGGTTCCTCGAGAGCCTCGCGTATTCCCCCGCGACCCTCCCCGCCTCCTCGGGATCGAAATCCTCCCTCCTAGCTGCGATCGATACGAAGTGCCCGGAGCCCCCTCCGGAAGCCAGGGCTCTAAGCGAGATCTCGATCGATGACTCCTCGGCGACGCCGTACGCCTCCCCGCTCGTTCTAAGCCAGGTCCTCCCCGTCGAGTGGATTAGGGCTCCCGCGACCCTCTCAGCCCCCTCGGCCAAGGCCGCGTTCATCGCTGCCTCGACGGCGTCCACGAGCCTCTCCGGATCCCCCCTAATCCTACGAGCTTTGAGAAGCCTTTCATCATACTTGAACGGCCCTCTCGGCAGCGGCGCGTAAACGTCGGCCGGCTCGCTAAGCTTCGCGAGCTTAACAGCCTGCTCGACCGCCTCGTCGACCCTCCTCGCGCTGAGCCCCTCTACGGAGACCTCCGCCCTCCTCTCCCTCACCGCCGCGAATACGCTCACCGACCGCTCCAACCTCTCCTCGAAGACCACTACCTCGTTATTCGCGAACTTGACCCAGCGCTCCCGGCCGACGTAGATCTCGGCAACCGCGTCCGTAGCCCCTAGGCTCAGCGCCCTCGATACCGCGCGCCGGGTAAGCTTCTCGGGATCCAAGGCCCGCACGTGAATCCCGGCCCTCTCGAAATAAGGATTACGCCGATAGGTTAATCTCTGAAATCGCTCTCCCCAAGGTGAGGAGGCGGGGTGCTCGGCGAAGACCCGGTAAACGCTGAGGCCGCCAAGGCTTTAGACGAGATTGGGATAGACCGCGGAGACCTAGCCGCTCTTAGCGTTCACGGGCCCGCGGCGCTGAACGAGCTTTCTAGATCGAATAAGCTGCTGGCGGTACTAGAGAGAGGCGGGCAGCTGAGATTCCAGAGGATCGAAGATTCGAGGCTGATAGACCTCGCCATCATAGTGGGTTTAAGGCGATTGAGGGAGGACTGCTCCGAGGAGAGGCTCGGCGGCGCCGCGGCGTCCCAGCTCCTCATACCCTATCGGCCGCTGGTTAACGAGAAGCTTCTGAAGGAGCTCGAGCTACAGTATAAGCAGCACGTCGTAGCCGAGTCCCTCCAGAATCTAATTCTAGAGCATAGGCTCGCGGCGAGTAGGCTTATCGTCAAGCCGGAGTACTTCCTCTACGACAAGCTTAGAAGGCTCTCCGTAACCTATCTCCCGATTAGACCTCAGATTAGAGCCTGCTTCGAGGAGAGGGCGGGCGACTCCCTCAGGCTAGTGATCTCGGGCTTTAGGCAGGCTCTCGATAGGCTGGTCTCGGAGGGCGTTCTCGACAAGGTCTCCGGGGGATACTCCCCGAGCGAGAGATACGTGCTGGAGGCGCTGTCCAAATCGTCGGCCCTCGTAAGGTTTTCGAGGGAGCTGGATCACATCTTCAAGCTCTACCTGAGCTCCGCCCTCTCATCCCCC
>JAPDJZ010000030.1 GCA_029258815.1 archaeon | reverse complement strand
TGTCCACATGTATACCGGATCATTCCCCGTTAAAACGCCGATAGTATTGGGTCATGAGTGCTCCGGGATCGTTAGCGAGGTCGGGAGCGAGGTTTCTAGGGTTAGCGTAGGCGACCGCGTCGCGCTGAACCCATTAATAAATTGCGGTCGATGCTGGTATTGCGTTAGCGGGAGGACGAATCTATGCGAGAACAGCCTAGTCGTAGGGGGGGCTGGAACCGTCATAATAAACGGGGCGTATGCAGAGTATGTTAAGGTTCCCGAGTATAACGTTGTTAAGTACGAGGAGGACGTTTCGTTGAGGCACGCGGCGTTAACGGAGCCCCTCGCTTGCGCTGTTCACGGCATAGAGCTCGCGAGAATAAGGCAGGGGGATAGGGTCGTTGTGATAGGGGCGGGGCCCATAGGGCTGATGCTTACGCAGCTAGCGATGATCAGCGGGTGCTCGCAGGTGCTGGTCCTAGACCTCAGAGACGATAGGCTTGAGGTCGCCAGGAGGGTTGGGGCCAGCGATACGATCAATCCGAAGAAGCAGGATCCGGTCGAAGCCATCAGGAAGGCCACCGGCGGAAGGCTCGCGGACGTCGTCATAGAGGCCGTCGGATCCCCGAGAACGGTCGAGGACGCTTTCAAATACGTTAGAAAGGGCGGGAGGATAGTGATCTTCGGCGTTTCGCCTAGGGACGCCGTCGCCAACTTTTCGCCGTTCGACGTCTACTTCAGGGAGCTCGAGGTGGTGGGCTCATACGCCGTTTCCGCCGAAAGCTTCATCCGCTCGTCCGCTTTGATCTCTCAGGGCAGAGTCAACCTCGACGCTCTGATAACGGAAGTCTACGACCTCGAGGACCTCGAGAAGGCCATTCTTAAGGCCGAAAAGGCCGAGGGGCTGAAGAAGCTCGTGAAGGTTTCGGGAGGATAAAAACTCCGAATCTGAAAGCTTATATCACATCCAATTTTAGGGTGCTCGAATATGGCCTCGGATAGGCTCGACGTTATGACCATCGGGGAGTGCCTGGTCGAGATCATGAGGGATAAGAGGGATGTGCCGCATAGCGTTCCCGGAACGTATCTCGGCCCCTACCCGAGCGGAGCTCCGGCGATCTTCGCCGACGCGTGCGCGAGGCTCGGTCTCAGATCCGGGATAATCGGGGCCGTCGGCAGGGATGATTTCGGAAAGCTTCTGATCGAGAGGCTTAGGGGGGACGGGGTCGAGGTAAGCAGGCTGAAGGTTCTGGATGATCGGACTACCGGCGTCGCCTTCGTAACCTACTTCTCCACCGGATCGAGGCAGTTCATCTTCCACATCAAGCACGCGGCGGCGGGTCAGATCTATCCGGAGGACGTGGATCCCAAATACGTTAGGAGATTCAAGCTCCTGCATATCATGGGCTCCATCCTCTCGATAAACGATAACTGCCGGGAGGCGTGCTATAAGGCGGTCGAGATCGCGAAGCGAAGCGGAATGACCATAACTTTCGACCCCAACCTTAGACCCGAGCTCCTAGACGTCTCGACTATAAGGAGCATATGCAAGCCCGTACTCGAGGCCGCGAAGGCCGTCCTCCCGAGCGGGGTTGAGGCCGAGGCTTTAACGGGGGTTAGCGACCCGGTGAAGGCGGGAAGGAAGCTTCTGGAGCACGGCCCGGAGCTCGCGGTGATAAAGCTCGGCGAGAAGGGATCCATCGCGGTAACGAGGGACGGGGTCGTCGAAGCCTCGGCGATAAGGGTTAGGGAAGTGGATCCGACGGGGGCCGGAGACGTCTACGACGCGGCCTTCGTCCTCGGGCTCCTGGAAGGCTGGCCTCTGAACAAGATCCTAAGCTTCGCGAACGCGGCCGGAGCGATAAAGGTTACGAGGTTCGGCCCCATGGAGGGCCCCCTATCCCGCGGGGAGGTCGAAGAGCTCCTAAAGCGATCCGGAGGATGGGTATGAGTTTCAGCGATTACGCTCCGGATGAGAGCCTAGTCAGAAGGGTCGCGATCGAGAAGAATACGCCGATAGTGGACTTGATTCTTAAGACTATAGACGAGCTCTCTGGGCCGGGGGCCGCGAGGGCGACCTTGCTCGGGCTATGCCCGGTCTCGGAAGCGGCGATAAGAGCCTCGATAGAGTGCGCGAAGTTCCTAAACTTCCCCCTGTTCTTCGTAGCCACCCTAAACCAGGTCGATGTGGATGGGGGATATACGGGGCTAACCCAAAGGGACTTCGTGAAGCTCGTTAGGCGGGAATGCGAGGAGATCGGATACCGGGGGCCCGCAATCATAGCGCTAGACCATGGAGGGCCGTGGCTCAAGGATAGGCACGTCGCGGAGAGGCTCGGCTTCGAGGAGGCATTCGAGCGGGTTAAGAAATCCATCGAGGCGTGCATTAGCGCCGGATACGATCTACTGCACATAGACACGACCGTGGACATCTGGTCCAAGCGGCCGAGCATGGATACGGTGGTCGAGAGGACCGTCGAGCTAATAGAGCACGCCGAAGCTTTTCGGGAAGAGCAGGGCTTTCCTAGGCTGAGCTACGAGGTCGGAACCGAGGAGGTTCACGGGGGGATAACCTCGCCCCGGCTATTCGAGGAATTCATTCGGAAGCTCAAGGCTAAGCTTAGGGAGCGGGGACTGGAGAGCGTCTGGCCGTGCTTCATCGTGGGGAACGTGGGAACCTTCCTAGCGCCGGATAACAGGTTTAACCCGGAGAAGGCTAAGGCCCTGGTGAAGATAGCCGGAAGCTACGGGCTCTACGTTAAGGGGCATTACACGGACTATGTATCGAACCCGGAGGACTATCCTAAAGCTGGAATGGGCGGAGCGAACGTCGGGCCTGAGCTGGCGCACGCCGAGTACGAGGCCCTCGAGGAGCTTGATAGGCTTGAGAGAATCCTCTATCGAAGGGGGAGGATCGGAAATCCGTCCGGGATCATGAGGAGGCTGGACGAGGCCATAGTTAGGAGCGGTAGGTGGAGGAAGTGGCTGACCGAGGAGGAGAGGGCCCTAAGCTTCGAGGAGCTCGCGGAGGATAGGAGGCGATGGCTTCTAGCGACCGGGGCTCGTTACGTCCTCTCAACCCCGGAGATCCGAGGAGCTAGGGCGAGGCTCCATGATAACTTGAAGGCTTTCGGAGTCCGATCTGAGGAGGTCGTGGCGTCGAGGCTGAGGGACGTTATCTGGAAATACGTCCAAGCATTCAACCTAAAGGATCTGCTGCACAGGTTGAGCGGGAGGCTCATAGAGAAAGTTTAACGATGGTAAGATATTTTTTATCACGCGTTTCATCTGGATGTGAGGTGCGTGCGCCGTGGCGGCCGTAGATATAACAGTCCCGGAGATTCGCAGGCTCTTCGACCTCTCCGGAGAGAAGGCCCTCATAACCGGCGGAGGAGGGGGGATAGGCTTCGCGATAGCGCTAGGCTTCAAGGAGTTCGGGGCCTCGGAGATAGCCTTGATCGAGCCTTCAGAAGAGAAGCTCGAAGAGGCTTCGAGAGCCTTTAGGGAGAAATGCGGCTACGAGCCGCTAACCATCGTTGCGGACGTCTCGAAGAAGGAGCAGGTTGAGAAGGCCGTCGAGAAGGTGATAGGGGAGTTCGGCCGCGTCGACATCCTGGTGAACTCTCACGGGATATTCCAGTGGATGGAGGCTGAGAAGATGAGCGAGGAGGATTGGGATAGGATGATGAGCGTGAACCTCAAGGGCGTTTTCCTAATGTGCCAAGCCGTTGGGAGGCATATGATAGCGAGGAGGAGGGGGAAGATCATAAACATAGCTAGCGGAAAGGAGATCAGGATAAAGGACCTCATAAATCTGATCATGAAGTTAATGGGCTACAAGGGGGAGGTCGTGTACACGGATCCAAGGCCGGGAGATGTTAGAAGACACCTCGCAGATATATCGTTGGCAAAGAAGATAATAGGATACTCCCCAAAGACGGACTACATGGTCGGCCTTCGAAGGACAATAGAGTGGTATAAGAAGCAGTTGATAGGCAATAGGGGTCATGTGGGATAAGAATTTGCTTTAAATTTACTTAGTGCCAATTTCATCGGTTTAGAATGAATAACTTAAGCAGCATCAACGAAGAGATTTTAGAATTGTGTTTAAGCCATGGTTTTAACTTCTTTTCCACATTGCCAGGCCTATACAACGTGGATTTGATAAGAAGGATACAGAATTTTGACGGCCTGACTCACGTGCCCCTTGTAAGAGAGGAGAGTGGAGTT
>JAPDJZ010000002.1 GCA_029258815.1 archaeon | reverse complement strand
GTCGGGGGACCTCCGAGCAATAGGCTGAATAACCCGCCGCTCCTAGACTGGGCGCTAAGCTGATCTAAATCGTGTAGGGTTAAGACGTAGATGAACTCCTTCTCCTTCTCGACCGGGCCTCCCGGCCTAGGAACGGGCTTCTCGCCGAGGCCAGCGATGTCGTATTTCTCGGCGGCCTCCTCGGACCTCCCCACCCTCGTAACCCTGCCCGTCTCGGCGTCTATGGTTACGACGTCCCCGACCGTTATCCCCTGCTGGAGTATGTAGGATGCTATGGTGGCCCCGGCCCTGAAGATCCTCCGATCATCCCTCGTCGTCAACCCTATCACGACGTGATCCGGTATCTCCTGATACGGGTTGTACGGATGTTTTCTGGTCTTTATCTCGAGCTGGGTTACCTCTCCCTCGTACACCTTCCTCCTCTCCCTAAGCTTCACTCCTATCGCCTTCCTCATGGCCTGGGTCAAGACCTCGGTCTTCTTGAGCTCCGATGAGTAGATCTCCGACCCGCTTAAGGCGACGAACGGGACGTCCCTCCCAAGCTCCCTCGCGATCCCGTAGGCTATCGCCGTCTTGCCTGTTCCGGGCGGGCCCGCGAACAAGACGGCTCTGCCCGCCATCTTCCCGCTCTTGATCATCCTGACGATTATCCCGGCGGCCTCCCTCGCCTCGATCTGGCCCACGAGCCCGTCTCCGACGGGCCTCGCCCTAAGCCCCTCGAGCCCCAGCCCCTTGACGTGGCTATGAGCGCCTATCCTGAGAAATCTCTCCCTAGGATACTGGGGGGCTATCCCCTCGGACATATCCGGCATAATCTTATCCCATCGCCTAGATAAAGACCTAATCGGCGGGCTTCCCGGGAGCCGAGGAGCCTATCCTGGGCGCGCCGGCATATGCTTATAAGCAGGGTTGAGGAATCCCGCGCTAGAGGCTTGGTGAGGCATGGTTCAGTGGCATGGCGATCTTCATAAGCGGAAGCCCACGGGCGGCCGGCGGAGGCCGCATAGGAAGAAGCGGAAGTATGAGCGGGGAGGGGAGCCCGTGCTAACCATGATAGGCGAGCGGAAGCTTCGGGAGAAGCGGGCTAAGGGCGGCGGGCTCAAGTACGCCCTCGTCTCCGACATCTACGCGAACGTCCTAGACCCAGATAGGAGGATCGCTCGGAAGGTTAAGATCCTTAGGCTCCTATCGAATCCGGCTAGTAGGGATCTCGAGAGGAGGGGTGTGATCACGAGGGGCGCGGTGATCGAGACCGAGCTCGGGAGGGCGAAGGTTACCTCGAGGCCAGGCCAGGATGGCGTCGTAAACGCCGTCCTCCTAAGGGGAGAGTGAGCTCGGAAGCTTGCTGAAGCGGAGGGGCTACGTAATCTGGCCCATCTACTTCGATAGATCCGTAAGCAGATCTAGGTGCAGAAGGGTTCCACTAGACCTAGCCGTGAGAAGCCCGTCCGCCGAGCAGCTCGCCAAGGCAGCTGGGAAGCTCGGCTGGAGGGTTGAGCTGGAGCCAGGGAGCCATCCGGCCTTCTGGTGGAAGAAGACCGGCAAGCTAATCGTAGATCCCGGAAAGCCCATGAAGAAGAGCGAGGTGATAAGGATCCTCGGGAAAGCCTTGAAGGGCGTTCAGAGCTGATGGGGGCTATGGGCAGGCCATCTAGGAGGCTTAGGAGGCTTGGAAAGGCTTTTGCCTTCGCCGAGGGCAGGCTCGTGATCGAGGGCGAGCTCCTCCCAAGCCTCGGCGATAAGGTATACGACTCGGGGATGAGGGAGGTGGGCGTCATCTTGAACGTCTTCGGGCCGGTGAACAGGTTTTTCATAGAAGTCGAGCCTAGGAAGGGGTTCAGGTTCGAGAAGGGCACGCCGCTCTACATAATCGAGGAGGAATCCCGCGGTCATACCAAGAGATCCCGGAGATAAAAAATCGATCCGAGCCGCTGTTAACCCTATTTTTAACGGCTTCCGCCTCTCTCGGATGCCCAGGAATGGACTCTGAGACCTGCCCTCTCTGCGGAAGCGATAGGATCGTGGTGGACGAGGATCGGGGGGAGCTGGTCTGCGGGGTCTGCGGCCTCGTGATCGGCAGGGTCGTTTATCGAGGGCCCGAGTGGAGGGCCTATGGGTATGGGGATAGGCTTAGGAGGGAGAGGGCCGGCGCGCCGATAACCCTCCTCCTCCACGACCTAGGCTTATCGACGAAGGCCGTATCTCGCCGCGGCCTCCGCGATGGCTTGGAGAAGCTTAGGATAAGGGTTCTCTCGGAGGTTCATAAGATTAGCTTGAGCGCGGATTTGCCGAGGTCTGTTGCCGAGACGGCCGGAATGCTTCTCAGGAAGCTTGGCGACCGGGTTACGCTTCTCGATAGATCCGGGTTAAGAGCCCTGCCGGCATCCCTACTCCACCTCTCCCTCAGAATCCACGGAATACCCAGGGGGGCTGAAGAACTTTCAAGATACTCGGAGGCGGGCTCGGCGGAAATCCTCAGATGCTCCGCGAGGCTCTCCTGGATTCTCGGGATTAGATCTAGGCTCGATCCGAGAGCTTACGTTTCGAGGATCGTTCGCGGGCTCGGGCTTCCGGCCGAAGTCGAGGCTCAGGCCAACAAGCTCTACTCGGCCGCCGCCTCCAAGGGGATATCTCAAGGTAGGAGTTCGAGGGCTCTCGCGGCGGCGTGCGTCTATCGCGCCGCTAAGCTCCTCGGCTATAGGGTGTCGCAGAGGAGGGTTGCTAGGTGCTCCGGCGCCGGCCTAGCGACAATAAGGAGGAGGCTGAGGGAGCTATCGGAGATTAACATATAAATCGGCCGCTCGCGATTTACCCTAGTGAGAGTTCTTGCCTCAGAAGCTTAGTAAGCTTGAGGAGAAGGCTATCAAGCTGCTATTGAAGTATCAGGATAAGGGGCTGCTTCAATCCGAGCTATGGCATAAGCTCGGGGTTACGAGCAGGGAGGGCTCCCGGATAGCTATTAGGCTCGAGAAGAAGGGGATGGTTAAGAGGGTTAAGGAGTTCGCTAAGGATAGGTGGACTAGGAGGCTCGTCCCCCTAATCAGGAGGGTTACGATAGATCCGATAAAAGGCGCGCCGTGCATCTCCTGCGAGCAGGAGCACGTCTGCGGTAGCGGTGGGGTCGTCTCGCCCCAAACCTGCCCAAAGCTCGAGAGATGGGTCTTAGAATCCTATAGGGAGCATCTGGAGAGGAGGTCTGCGAGGAAGAGGAGGAGGTAGATCCTATCTAGGAGATCTTCCTTAGGGCGATGAAGTAGAACTCCGAGCTGGTCTTTCGCTTAGCCCTCGGAATAAACCTCTTCACGAACTCGAACTCCCTTCTCATCTCGCGTTCCAGCCCTCTAACCTCGTCGCAGTCGAAGGCCTTCACCATGAGAGACCCCCCGCGCCTGAGGAGGCTTCTCGCGATCTCGTAGGCTTTAAGCGATAGCTCATACTGCCTAATCATATCGACGTCCCTGACCCCGGTGAACCTCGGAGAGGCGTCCGAGATCAGGGCGTCCGCCCGCTTCCCGTCCAGAACCCTCAGGACCTCGGAAACGACGTCGTCCTCAAGTATATCGAGCTGAAGGGTTACGATATTCTCCTCGGAGAATCTCTCGAAGTCGCGGGTATCGACTGCGACGACGAGCCCCTCCGGGCCGACTATCCTCGCGGCGGCTTGGCTCATCCCGCCCGGCCACGCCCCGAGATCAACGACTATATCTCCCCTCCTCAGGAGCTTGAACCTCTTCTGGGCTTCGAGGAGCTTGTAGGCTGCCCTCGAGCGGTAGCCCTCCTCCCTAGCCCTCCGCCTATAATAATCACGCCTAGCCTCATCGATCCACCTCCGGGTCGGCATACGCTCCTCTAAAACCTCCTCGGCGAGCTTCTGATCGTGGAAGAGGGCGGCTGAGTAGGCTAGGTCAATCATCAGCTCCGAGAGGTCCTTCATTTCCAGGAGCAAGCTGCGAACCGGCACGGGCTTGTAGTGAACCTTCTCGATCCTCACCATTCTTTTAAGAACTCTCCAGGGTGGACTTCCCTGTCCCGCCCCTCATAGTATAGTTGAGGGTGTTTCTAATAACCTTTTTTACGGCCCCGACTCCACCGACTGATGCATGGAAGAAACTTTAAGTTTTAGAAGGTTAAATGAAATTAGACCAGCTTAAAAGGGTGGTTTAGGTGTTCCTCTACGAGGGAGTAGAGGTCGAGGACACGTTTGCCGAGGCGTTTCCAATGTGGGCGGGGAGGGCGCTGATCACCGC
>JAPDJZ010000033.1 GCA_029258815.1 archaeon | reverse complement strand
CCTAGCCAAAAAGCTGGCATAGAAAGGCCTACGATGGCGAAAATCCTGGACAAATGATCGATCGGGCGTCCGCTTTTGACGGCCGAAATAACCCCGAGGCCGATGCCCAGAATAACTCCGATGAAAAGGGCGGATATTGCCAATTCTATCGTGGCAGGAAAGAATTGCTTGATGTCTTCCAGCACCGGGCGTCTTGTCCGCAGAGACACCCCTAAATCTCCCCGAAAGATCCCGGCGATGTAACGGATGTATTGGATGTAAATAGGTTTATCTAGGCCCCAACGAGCACGCTCCTTTTCGATTGCTTCCGGAGGTGCTTGGGGTCCCAAAATGGCCGCGATGGGATCTGCGGGTATAACGCGGGCGATAAAGAAAGTGATGGTCATTACTCCCCAGATAACAAAGATCATCCAGGCCAGCCGTTTTACGATGTACGCGAACAACGAACCCCCTTATTTGGACATGCCATTGAAGACATAATTATAATACTTGTAGATCAGGTTCTGCAAAGGAGGTGAGAGCGGCCAAAAATTGGGATTTGAAACTAAATCTTTTCCTTCATTTCCCAGGAGGTGTGTTATGCGGAAATTGGCGTTTGTGTGCGTACTGCTTTTCGGGGCCATGGGCGTTTTAGCGGGGGTTCCAACGGACGTGCTCGTGATCGGGATCAAGCATGCGGCCATCATCGATTTCGAACCGGCACGTGTCTATGAGATTGAGGGAAGCTTTGTCCTGGAACAGCTCTATGATACGCTGGTGGACTTCGAAGGCGGCGGCGTAGAGGCGTTTCAGCGAGTTAGTCCTGGACTTGCCGAATCATGGGAGGTCTCCGCGGACGGTTACACATGGATATTCCACTTGCGTCGGGGGGCCAGGTTCCACTCGGGGCGTGAGGTGAAAGCTGACGCGGTGGTATTTTCCCTTCGACGCGCCCTTGAGCTCGACAAACCCCCCATTTGGATCCTGAAGCAATTTGTGAATTCGCCGGATGACATCAAAGCTTTGGACGATTACACCGTTTCCATCACCATGAATCAAAAGATCGGCGAGATGCTCATGGGCGCCGTACTTGGCTTCCAAGGGATTTGTTCCATCGTGGATCCCGAGGAAGTTAAGGCCCACGCCACCGCTGACGATCCCTGGGCCACCCAATGGTTAGGTGAGCACGACGCCGGATCCGGGCCATATAAGCTTGTGGAATGGGTACGCAACGATCGCATCGTGCTGGAGGCGTTCGCCGATTATTGGGGTGGCGTGCCGAGGATAAAGAGGGTTGTTCTCAAAGACATCCCCGAGCCCGCAAACCAGATGCTTCTCCTCCTCAAAGGCGACATCGATGTGGCCTGGAACCTCCTTCCCGACCAGATCGCTGAGCTGAAGCGAAAGAAAGGGGTCAAGTTCGTTTCTACCCCCACTTTTATCTTCTACTACGCCGCTATGAACATGGGAATGGAGCCCTTCAACCATGAGGAAGTGCGGGATGCGATTCGCTATGCTATAAATTATGATGCCATTATCAACGGAATCCTCCGCGGTGAAGCCGTGCCGTGCCACACCTTTGAGCCGGTGGGACTGTTCGGGCATCTCGATCTGCTCTATCCCTATGACCCCAAAGTGGCGAAAGCTCTGCTGGACCATGCAGGGTTCGTCGATAAAAACGGTGATGGTTGGCGCGATTACCCCGACGGACGTCCCCTGGAGATCGAACTCTGGGTGCGTAACGATCCGCCTTATACTGACATCGCCGTACAGATCCAGCAGGACCTCGCCAAGGTGGGGCTTAAGTTGAAAATCACACAGATGGTTTACTCCCAACTCCTCAAATTCTACCGGGCACAGAAGGCCCCCATGGTACTTGTGCGGTGGGGCATTGACTATGTGGATCCGAACTCCAATGCTATCCCCTTCGCACATTGCCGCACCGCGGGCCCGGAGGCGGAATTCAAACAGCTCGCATGGCGCAACAAATTCTGCCCCAGTGGAGTGAGTGACTTGGTGGAAAAGGCTGTGGGAATCCTCGACCCAGTGGAACGGGCGGAAGCCTATAAGACCATCCAACGCATCGTTTGGGATATCGGTCCCTATATCATTATCGCTCAACCCAAGTTCACCGTGGCTCTCCGGGCGAACGTCCAAGGGCTCGAAGTACCGCCCATCTGGAGCTTCACCGAGTTGATGCATGTTTCTAAGGAGTGAGGGATCGATTACACAAAAGAGAAGGGCGGCCAAGCGGCCGCCCTTCTCTTTTTTGGACCGGCTTCGGGAAGAGGGTAGAGTTTAACCCTCCTTCCACACGCCCCAGAACTCGAGGTACGAGTTATTGGGCGGGAGCTCGAAGCCTTTGACCACGTCCCTCAAGACCCGCTGGCTTACCGGCTGATAGAGAATGGCGTAAGGCCCCTTATCTAGGACGCGTCGCTGGATCTCTTTGTACATAGCTTCACGCTTGGCGATATCGAGCTCGCTGGCCGCTTTTTCCACCATGATGGAAGTATCGCAGTCTACGTACATGTTCCGCCAAGCGAGTTGTCGAACCTCAGCATCGGGCCCAGTAGTGCAGCAGTGAGCGAAGGGTTTCGCTAGGGAGTCGGGGTCGGCGTAATCCACACCCCATCCCGCCACAAGGAATACGTGCTTCTGAGCCCGGTAGAGCTCGTAGAACTGTGCTGCCACCATCTGACGTATATTTGCTTTGATCCCGATCTTGGCGAGATCGGCCTGTATCTGGACCGCTTCGGCCACCCGTCTGGGGCTATCGGTGGTGAGAAGCTCTACTTCGAACCCATCCGGATACCCCGCGGCCTCGAGAAGCCGCTTGGCGCGATCGAGGTCCTGATAATAAGGTTGCTCGTCCAACGCTGCAAATATCCCCTTGGGGATGAAAGTCTGCCAGGGGATCGCGGCGCCCTTTACTATCCCTTCGATGATGGCCTTATAGTTGATCGCCCACCGGATGGCGTCCCGGACTTCCTCCTTATCGAATGGGGGCTTGCTGGCGTTCATGGCCACATACTCCAAGCTCCAAGCCGGTGCTTCCACTACCAAGAAACCGGCCTTTCCGCGGTATTCGTCAACCTGTTCAGGAAGGAGGTCCCATGCGATGTCGATATCCCCTTTGTCCAACGCGAGCTTCTGGGCGGCGGGCTCGGGAATATCCTTGAGGATCACCATCCGTAACTTGGCCGGCCCTTCCCAGTAATCGTCGAAGCGGGTGAGTACGACCCGATCGTTGCGTACCCACTCGACTAATTTGAAGGGACCGGAGCCGGCATCATGTTCCTGGAGCCATTTGTAAGCCCAGGGATCATCGGGGGTTGCGTGTTCCTGTACCAGTTTGGAATCCACGATGCCGCAGATTCCCTGGACTCCCATAATGGCCGCCATGTTGTACTCGCCGAGCTTGGTGTTGAAGGTAATGGCCACGGTGTAATCGTCGATCTTTTGGATCATTTCCGGTTCGGGAACGTACTGGGACAACATCCAAATAGGGGCGAAATCCAATGCTAGGGCACGTCGGAAGGAATATACCACATCGTCAGCGGTGAACTCGTTCCCAGAGTGAAACTTAACGCCCTTCCGCAAGTGGAAGATCCAGGTATAGCCATCGTCGGAAACCTCCCAAGACTCGGCAAGACCGGGCTTTGGTGCCTCAAACGCGCTCGTCCCGCCTTCGTAGTCCACCAGGTTATCGTAGAGCTGCTCAATTACAAGGTTTGTTACGTCCTCATATGCCCGGGCGGGTTCCAGGTCCACAATAATGCTGGTGCGGATACCTACCACCAACACATCCTTGGGCGGTGCTCCTATCACCGCAAAACCGAACAGGCAAATGCCCAAAAGTACCGAAAGTTTGCGCATATACACCTCCTTAATGAATTTTGCTTAATTGAGCAAGTGGTTGTTGCCGTTATCACCCCCTTATGACAGAAGTGAGAAAAAACCCCGCGACGGTCATTCTCCTTTTGGCTTCTCGCCGCTCTCTGTTCCCAAAAGCCCGTAGGTTTTTCTTGGATACAGATCGGAAGTAACGAAGGGCCACCTCACCGAGATTTTGAAGAGGAACAGCTTGATCTCGTCTACTAGCATCCCGTCCCCTTTCGAATAAAAAATGATAGCGAACGGAGATCGCTTTCACAAATCTCTCGGCTGCGCGGACGAATTCACCGGATCTTTCCCGGAACCTGATCTCCGGCAGCCCGCCGGTTGATTTCGTGCACTTTTTCGTTGCTGCACGTTCCCGGCCCTCGTACACTTCTTTTAAAGGGGT
>JAPDJZ010000056.1 GCA_029258815.1 archaeon | reverse complement strand
GGGTTGAAGTCGACCTGAACCCTGCCCGAGCCTATGCTCCTAACTATCCCCTCTCTCCCGTCGACCACTATCCTAGATCCTATCGTGATCGGCCCCTCCACGTCCCTAAGTCTTCTAAGCGGAATTACTCGGATCTTCGATGGGTCGCGCCGGCCGAAAGCCTTCTTCGGGGGGATCTCGAACCTCTTTTCCTCTCCCGGGGCCATCCCGATGAGCTGCTCCTCGAATGCCTTCAGCATGAGACCTCTACCGGGTATCGCGAGCCTGGGCTCGAACCTCCCCTCCTGAGCCCCCTCCTTCTCCGCCTCCTCCCTCATCGTGGTCTCGATAAGCTCCCCCGTCTCCTTCACCCTGATCGTGTAATCGATTAGGACGAGATCCCCCTCCTTGATAAGCTGCTCAACCTTCCCGGCCTCGCCAGCGTCAGCTCCTCCCGAAGCCTTTTCCTTGGACATCTACGCTCGTAAACCGAGGATAAGCTTCCTCCTATTAAACATCCTCGCAACTTTTTCGCGATCTGCGGGGACCGCCGGCTGATCCAAGCGCCCTAAAGGAAGCTCCCGGGCTAATCGGGAGAGGTGCGGAGGTCGTCCGGAATTCTCCCGGTGTTTATTTAAGCGTTATTCGATCTCGGTCGCGGAGGACGCCGAAGCCCTCGTAATGCTTTTATTAGACCTTAGTTAGAGTAGATGCGGAACAGCCCCCTTCCGGGGGTTGGTAGGAGACGTTCTAGGTGGACTAATAGATGTTTTCGGGGGTTGATCTCGGCAAGCAGGTTAAAACCGGAACAACGACCGCGGGGCTCGTCGTGAAGGATGGGGTAGCCTTGGCTACGGATACCCGGGCGACCGCGGGATTCTTCATAGCCCATAGGAAGGCCAGGAAGCTCTATCCCCTGGCGGACTACGCCGCGATAACGATCGCCGGAAGGGTTGCGGACGCTCAGAGCATAATCGACTACATCAAGGCGAACATGGGCTACTACTACACGACTTGGCATAAGCCCATGCCGATAGCCTCGATAGCCAGGATGACCGCGAACCTGATGTTCAGGTGGAGGATCTTTCCATACGAAGCCCAGCTAATCATAGCGGGGGTCGACTCGAAGGGCCCCCACATATTCAACGTAGACCTCTACGGAACCATGACCGAGGAGAAGATCCTATCGACGGGCTCGGGCTCCCCGATAGCCTACGGGGTCCTCGAGAGCGAATACGATGAGGATATGGGGGTTGAGGAGGCCGCGAGGCTAGTCTTCAAGGCCGTCGCCATGGCGATCCAGAGGGATATAGGGTCCGGGGATAGCATAGACGTGGCCTACATCAAGGTCGGCGGGAAGTATCGGGAGCTAACCCTCGAGGAGAAGAAGCCCCTATACGCGAAATACGTGAAAACCGTGTATTAGGCTTCAGGGTTCGCGATCATGACCGCGCAGGAACTCTTCTCACTAGATAGGCTTAGGCAGGAGATAGCTAGATACTTCTCGGTGGTTAACCCGCTCGAATCCGGGATAACGAAGATAGACTTCGAGGGGCCTAGGATAGCGATCTACACCCGGAGCCGGGAGGTCTTCGCGAGCCGCGACCAGATAGCGAAAGACCTAGTCACCCTGATCAAGAAGAGGGTCGTCATCAGGCCCGACGACTCGATAAGGGTCAGCAGGCAGGAGTTCGAGGCCGAGATCAAGCGGAGGATGAAGGGAGTTCGAAGCCTGATCTTCAACGATCTAATAGGCGAGGTGGTCGTCGAGCTTGATCCCAGCGTCCCGCCGCCGAGCGACGAGGCGATTAAGAGCCTCAGCGCTTCAACCGGTTGGGTCGTGAACGTCGAGATCCAGCCGCCGATGCAGACGAAGATAATCGAACACGCGAACGACATAATCTACGGGTATCCGGAGGAGCGCGTTCAAGCCTTAAGGAGGATAGGGGAGAAGGTTTTCAGAAATCAGATCTTCGAGACCCGGGACGCGAGGATAGTGGTTCTGGGGTCCGGGATGCAGGTCGGGAGATCCGCGATCCTGCTCCAGACCAGCGAGAGCAAGATCCTGCTCGACTGCGGGTTCGCTCCCGGAAGCTACAACAACATAGACATGATCCCGAGATTCGACTTGATGGAGAACCTGATAGAGGAGCTAGACGCGGTCGTCATAACCCATGCGCACCTAGACCATATGGGAATGGTTCCATACCTCTTCAAATACGATTATCGGGGCCCGGTCTACTGCACCGAGCCGACCCTGCCCCTAATGCTCATGCAGCATCTGGACTTCATAAACGTGGCCGAGAAGCAGGGCCTCTTCCCGCCATACACGGAGAGGGACGTTAGGACGGCGATCCAGCACACGGTCCCCCTGAGCTACGGCATGGTAACGAATATCGCCCCGGACGTCAGGATAACCTTCTACAACGCGGGCCACATCTTAGGATCCGCGATAGTCCACATCCACATCGGGGAGGGATTCCACAACGTCATCTACACCAGCGACTTCAAGTATGAGCCCAGCAGGACCTTGGACGCCGCCGTTAACAGGTTTCCGAGGGCCGAGACCCTGATAATGGAGAGCACCTATGGAGCCACGCCGACCCAATTCACCCGGGAGGAGAGCGAGAAGCTTCTAGCGAGCTATATCGAGAAGACGATTAAGCGGGGCGGGAAAGTCCTCATACCCGTCCCGGCGGTCGGGAGAGCTCAGGAGATAATGCTCGTCTTAAACCACCTATTCTCCTCGGGAATGATCCCAGAAACACCCGTCTTCCTGGACGGCCTCGTCGTGGAGGCGACCGCGATCCACACGGCCTTCCCGAACTATCTGCGGAGAGAGCTTAGAAGCGAGCTCGGGGAGTTCGGGAACGTCTTCGTGAGCGAATACTTCACGCCCGTTAAGAGCCATCAGCAGCGGGAAGAGATCCTGAATATGGATGAGCCCCTCGTAATCATGGCCACCTCCGGCATGCTGGAAGGAGGCCCGATCCTAACCTACCTAAGGGAGTTCGCGGGAGACGATCGAAACACGCTGATCTTCGTGAGCTATCAGGTCGAGGGAACCCTCGGGAGGAAGCTCCTCAAGGGGGTTAGGGAGTTCCCGATAATGGACGAGTCCGGGAAGACCGAGATAGTGGACGTGAAGCTCGAGATAGTGAAGGTCGACGGGTTCTCCGGCCATTCGAGCAGGCAGCAGCTCCTCAGCTACCTCAGATCCTTCAAGCCCAAGCCTAAGAAGCTCGTCCTAGTCCACGGAGAGCCCGAAGCCGTTACAAGCCTAGCGAAAAGCGCTTCGAGGATTCTCCAAAACGCCAAGGTGTATACGCCGCATAACCTCGAGGCGATACTGCTCGAATCCAGATAGCCTTTCAAGCCTCCTCCTAGAGGCTCACCAGCTCCGCATCCTCCCCGAGAATTAGAAGGGCCGGCTGGCGGATGAGATACGCGCTTCCGCCGGAGCTCCTAACGCCATCGAGGAGACCTCTTACGCGATCCATCAAGCTTCCCAGGTCCTCGCCCCTGAGGGCTATGATGACCGCCCCCTCCCTAAGCGCTTCTTCGACCTTCTCCCCGGAAAGCCCATCGTCCAGCCTAAGATACGTAATCCTAAACTTCTTTCCACGCCTCCCACGACCCCTCCTCCCCTCCAGAAGCCTCCTAACCTCCTCCTCTATATCCCTCAAAAACTCCTCCTCGTCAGCTGACATGCCATTCTATCCGCATCAACTAGCCCGATGCCTAAAGAAAAGCGTAACTCGGGTCGGAGGCCGGATGGGCTATCCGGGTATGCCTCCCCATGCGGCTCGGCGGATTACCCTCCCGAGATAAAGATTAATATTTAAGGGCTCGAAGGCTGAGAGCGTGGTCGGGAACTTGTCCTCCGACATATCTTTGAAGATCTTGTCGAAGAGCCTCGGATGCACGGTCTTGGTAAGGCTTAGAGGGGGGAAGCTCCTCAGGGGGATCCTCCAAGGCTACGACCAGCACATGAACCTGGTCCTCGAGGAGGCGGAGGAGATCTCGAGCGAGAACCCCTCCAAGAGGCTCGGGACGATAGTGATAAGGGGGGATAACGTTATGATGATCTCGCCGACGGTGAAGGAGGGAGAGTAGAATGACGAAGGGGACGCCGTCCTTCGGAAAGAGAAACAAGGTAGTCCACATAAGATGCAGAAGATGCGGAAGACACTCATTCAACCTAAGGAAAGGAAGATGCGCCCACTGCGGATTCGGAGAAACAAAGAAATGGCGAAAATACAACTGGATAAAGCCGAAGAAGCTCCTATCCTAA
>JAPDJZ010000019.1 GCA_029258815.1 archaeon | reverse complement strand
GGAAGCTCAGCCCGAGGCCATCCGCGGCCGAGGCCGAGCCGATGACCCAAGCCGATAGAACAAGCTTTTTCATGCTGCTCTGGAGCTGGAGCGAGGAGGCGGCGGGCAGGTAGAGGAGAGAGAATACCAGGAATCCCCCGGTAAGCCTTAGGGCTAGGGTCGTGATCACCCCGGCGAGCAGCAGGATCGCGTACCTGTATAGCTTAACGTTCACGCCCTCGGCCTCGGCAAGCCTAGGATCGAAGAGAATCGGATTTATCCTCCCCCAGAAGAGGGCTAGGAAGACCGCGCTCGCCAAGACCGCCGCCGAGAGAGCCGCTATGTACCCGGGTCTAATGGCTAGGATGCTTCCCCAGAGAAGCTGGCCGACGCTCTCGGTCATGAGGGCCGGGCCGGGGCTCAGGACTATGAAGATGAAGGTCAGCGCGTTATAGGTTGAGAATAGGATCATAGACATGAGATCTAGGGGTATCCCGAACCTATCCGCGAGCGGCCCCAAAACCATCGCCGTCGCCAAGGCTAGGATCATCGCCGTCGAGGTTACCTCCGACCCGGCCGCTAGGGCTAGCGCCGACCCCGCCAAGGCCGCGTGCGCCATCGCGAACGCCATGGTCATGAGCCTAAGCCTATAGCATAGCATCCCGATCGAGCCGCACAGCCCGCCGGCGAGAAGCCCGCCTACAAGCGAGCTAACAAGAAGCGCGGACACCTTGAGCCGCCACCCCGCGGAGAGCTCCCTCCTCAAGCTCCACCACGATATCGGGCTCGAGTAGGTCGGGCTCCGGATGATGGCTCACGAATAGGATCGTGCATCCCCCGTTGAGAAGCTTCGGGAAGATTCTCCGGCTTATCAGCCGCCGGGATTCCCGATCGACGGCGCTGAAGGGCTCATCAAGCAGGAGCAGCTTCGGATCCCTCACGAGCGCCCTAGCTATCATTATCTTCTGCTGCTGGCCCCCGCTAAGCTTCCCGAAGGGCTTCTCCGAGCATTCGCCCATTCCGAGGAGTTCGAGAACTTGGTCGACCCTATTCCAATCCGCTTTCGTTAGTTGGCCTAAGGGCCTCATGGAGGATAGCCCCATGGCCGCGACCTCCCTGGCCGTGAACGGCTCGGCCGGAGGTTTCATGAAATCTTGTGGAACGTAGGAGGTCATCCTCCTAACCTTCGCGACCTCCCTCGGAACCTCGTAGCCGAGCACCCTCACCCTACCCCTCCTAGCCCTGAGAATCCCGATAATAGTCTCCAGAAGAGTCGTCTTACCCGCGCCGTTAGGCCCGGTTATGAGGGCTAGGGATCCGGCGGGTATCCTAAGGCTTACGTCCCTTATCGCCGGCCTCTTCTCGCCGTAGTAGTAGGTTGACACGCTCTCGAGCTCAACCGCGTATCTACCCAACCTTCCTCAACCTCCATCCGAGGTAGGCTATGACCGCCGCCTCGATTAAGGATACCGCGACGAGGGAGTAGAATACCGACCTGTAGAACTCCAGCTCGGCCTCCGCGGATTCGAGACCCCTCCTGACCTCGAGGAGCTTCACGGCTTCGAGGAGCTTATCCGACTTATGCTTCATCAGGTCTATTAGGGTCTTCGTCTCGGGATCGGTTTCCGGGAAGTTCGACAGGATTACGTGAACTGCGCCCAGCTCCCTCGCGATCATCCCCCCGACCTCGACCCCGCTCTGAAGATTGCTCACGACGATCCCGACGCCGTTCTCCCTCCCCGCCGCAACGAGCTCCTCGATGTCCGCCGACGAGAGCTTCTCCGGGGGCCCGAACTCCCCGACAACGTTGAAGCCCATCCACTCGACGAAGCCCCTCTGCCAGCTCATAGCTATCACCCTCACCTCGGATACCCTGCTGCGCTCGGCTTCCTCCAGAACGTCCTTCGAGACATCCTCTAGCTCCCTAAGCCTCGCCTCCAGCCTATC
Source organism: archaeon (assembly GCA_029258815.1). GTDB lineage: Archaea > Thermoproteota > Nitrososphaeria_A > Caldarchaeales > Wolframiiraptoraceae > Wolframiiraptor. The sequence goes on along the minus strand of JAPDJZ010000019.1, from coordinate 2,360 downwards.
GGAGACGTCCAACCCGAGCTCCTCTTTAAGAGCCTCCGCGACCCTCTGATAATAGGACGCTACGCCATCGGGGGTAGCCCAGCCCCCGGAAACCTGGACGAGCTTTGCCTCCGACCCTGACGCTTCGTAGAGCTGCTTAAGCCAGCCCTCCATCCCGTGATAGAAGATGAGCTTGGCCTCGGAGATGGCGTAGGCGTCGCTTGGCTTAACGTCGTAGTGGGCTGGGCAGATCGATGGATTCACCAAGACTATTAGCTGGACCCGATCGCCCGCCAGATCCTCGACCACGCTTCCCAGAACCGTGGTGGTTGCCACGACTATCGGCTTCTCCTGCTCGGCCGAGACTGCTCCGACGATAAGACCAAGGGCGAGTAGCACGGCTAGGTAGGGCACGCCTCTCGATAACACCATACGCCCCTAGAAGTAACACAGCCGCTATATCTACCTTACCCCTCACCGAATTTCGTAGAGGTATATCCTGTGGATCCTCCCATCCCTCAGCGATCTAACCCCCGCGACCTCGTCGGGCGCGACGCCGGGTATCGGGAAGTCGTGGCACACTATCCTAGACCCCCTCGGAAGGGAGAGGAGCCTAGGCTTAAGAGCCTTAAGGGTCTTGGGCAGGAGGTAGAGGGCGACGACGTTGGCGTCGGCGAGCTCGTAGGCGTGGAGATCCCCCCGCACGATCCTCACCCTATCGAGCAGATTTCTCCTAAGAGCCTTCCTAAGGGATTCCTCGACGAGCTTCTCATCTATCTCAACCCCAAGAGCCCTGCAGCGATAGCGCTCGGCCGCCGAAATCACTATTCTTCCATCGCCGGATCCGAGATCCACTAGAAGTTCGTCGGGCTTCGGATCAGCTAGGGAGAGCATCTTTTCTACTACGTCCATGGGTGAGGGCACGAACGGGATCCTTCCCCCACCCCTCCTCATGGCCTAGATATCGAGAAGGAGCTTCCTCTCATAAACCTTATCCGAGAAGAGGCGGGAGAGGGCTGACGCCTAGTAAAGCCTCGGCTTCGCGATCCCTAGGATTCTTCTAATCCCCTTCAAGACCTCGCCGCGGCTCCCCACCATCGCGATGAAGTCGTACTCGACCGAGGCGAAGATCCTCCCCGAGAAGTTCTCCGTGGGGGTTAGCTGAAGCTCTATCTCCCCGAACTTGATGTCCTTGAACGCCTCGGGCCCGGAGTTATAGGATTGCAGGGCCGCCCTAGGAAGGCTCGGATCGTGCCTTGGGACGTCCAGGCAGTCTTCCTGCGCGAGGGGGATGTTCGAGGTCCTTAGGATGAGGGCGGACCAAAGCCTCCTCCCAATCCTATAAACGTATCCTATGGATCCCAAGCCCGGCTCCCTAAGATCCTCGGGCTTTATCCCGAGCTTCGCGACGAAGTTCCCGTCGATCCTGAAGGAGACGTGGTTCGCCGAGACCCTAAGCCTATCCCTCGGAATCTCGCCGAAGTAGGGTATCGGCTCAGCCCCCCTTCTCGCGGGGGCCAGAACCGTTCCAACGCCGGCGTATCCCGTCGGAACCTGCGCCAAAACCCAAGGATTAATCCTCGAGCGATATTCGCCTAGGATTCTCTCCCTGATCCTAAGCCTCAGCCGCCCGGCCCCGCCCTCGAGAAGCCGTATCTCTCTCCTAACCAGCCCCTTGAGCTCATCCTTCGCGAGGTGGTCGAAGGCTGCTATCTCCCCCTCCAGCACGGCCCTATCCGAGCTCGCCTCGACGATCCGATAGCTTCCCGGATCAAGCCCTTGAGGGCAGAACCAGTCCTCGAATTCCTCAGGCCTCCTATAGAAGAAGTTCCGCTCGGGGGAGATCCAGAGCCTCAGCCCACCGACATTCCACCCGCCCTCCCTCAGCTCCTCCTCTATCTTGGGATTCACCCATAGAAGGTTCGGCGATCCTCCTAGAAACGCTCCCAGAACCCTCGCGCCCTTCTCCAGAACCACGATCCTAGAGCCATCCCTTTCGAGAACGACGCATCTCGAGTAATTGCTCAAAACCTCGACGAGGCTCTCCAGATGACCCATACAGGATAAGAAAACTTAGCGGCGTAAAAATCTTCCAGCTAGGTCGAGAGGAGAGCCGCTCCAACCGTTATCAAGGCTATTCCGAGCATGGTCTCGAGGTTGGGCCTCTCCCTCAGCCTTACCGTGGCGATAATCCCGGCGAAGACCGGGGTGGTCGCCGTCAGAGGGCCGACTATGTTCGCCTTAGTCAGATCTAAGCCCACAAGGTAGATCATGTCTCCGAAGCCGACCGCGATCACTCCCCCTATCGCCGCGAGGAGAAGCTCCTTCTTCCTCATCCCAAGAATAGATCTTTTGGTGCTTGATGAGAGCATGCTGTAAAG
>JAPDJZ010000067.1 GCA_029258815.1 archaeon | reverse complement strand
GATCGAGAAGCTCGGATCATCGAGAGATATCAAGAGGAGGATCGATAGGCTGATGTCGGAGGTCTCCGAGCTCGAGAATAAGATGAGCTGGATGAAGAAGAGGATAGATGAAGCCGGCTACGACGAGGAATCCTACGCCGCGCTTCGAGACGAGCACAGCCGGATTCTGAAGCTAATCGGGGATCTGAAGGCCGAGACCTCGGCAATAGGGAAGCAGCTCGAAAACCTTGAATCCGAGAAGAGGAGGATGAGCGAGGAGCTTAGGAAGGCTGCTGAGGCTGAGGAGAGGGCGAGGAGCTTAGAGTCTTATCTCAAGTCCCTTAAGAGGATACGTGAATGCTTCGGAAAGGACGGCGTTCAGCGCTACGCGAGGACGATGGCGAAGAGGAGCATAGAGCACTACGCTAAGCGGTTCCTCCGCTTCTTCAGCCTAGCCTACAGCGACCTCAGGCTCGACGAGGACTACAACGTATACGTCTACGGGAGGTTCGGGGAGCAGAGCGTGGACTCGCTGAGCGGCGGGGAGAAGACGACGATAGCGCTATGCCTTAGGCTCGGGATAGCGGCCGCCCTAGTGGGGGATAAGCTGAAGTGCATTCTAATGGACGAGCCCACGACCCACCTCGACCCGGAGAGGAGAAGGGAGCTCGTAAAGCTATTGACGAACTTTAGGGGCGAGCGGGGGCTCATACCGCAGACGTTGATCGTAACCCACGACCCCGAGATAGAGCAGGCCGCGGATCAGGTATACCACGTAACTCTAAGGGAAGGCTACTCAACGGTGGAGAAAATCTCGTAGAGAAACGATACTAGCCCGAGGGGCACAGCTCGACGACGTAGACCCTATACCTCTGAAATTCTTCTCCAGCCCATCTAGAATCCGGAGGGTTGTCGGGGTAGCGCTCCGGGGGGTAGCGGGCGATGTAATGCTCCTCCGAGCCCGAAACCGGGTTATGAACCATATCATCCTCGTCCGTAATCCAACCCCTGTAGTGGATCGTGAGGCAGCCTTCCGCCTCCACGGAGAGCCGAAGCTCGGCCTCGGCCGATTGCCAAGCCCCAAGCCTATCAGAGAAAAGCTCCACCATGGTGGCGTTCACGGGATCGATTATGGTGGCGCCTTCCCCGATCCCGATCGCGCTTCTGAAGCCCCTAAGCTCGTAAGATCGAATTCTCGCCCCCTCGAAGCGTAGAAGAATCCCGGCGGCGAGCTCCCCCCTAAGCCCCGGTTCATCGGCCTCGTTACTAAGCCTAACCGTGAGGTCTAGCTCCCTCGGAAGCCCGACCTCGTAGGAGCCATTACCGCTAATCGCTAAAACCTCGCCGTCATGGCGTACTAGAAGCTTCACGAGGGGCCTGGGATGAACCTCATCAGCCTCCGGGGAGGGGGGGCTCAGGAGAACGACGCGATAGGCTAGGAGGATCACGAGCAAGGCGGTTAGCAGGATCAGGAGAACAGCCCCCGGCTTAATCCGCAAGAGCCTCACCTTCCTAGGATTCTTCGCCCCCTTCTCGACTTCCCGGGGTATAAGGTTTTCTCAGAGCTTTAACAAAAATGCAATATCGCATAGATTGTCTGAAAAAACGTTAATTAACCTCCCCAGCAATATTATCCACATGGCTCTTGAGGACATCTCCCTAAGGCTGGGCGTCTCTAAGGAGGCTCTAATCCTGATAGCGGTGGAGGCCGCGCTAATAGCTACCGCCGCTCTGGCGGGCGTTCCAGCCGAGAAGATCGCTAAAGTCCCCTACTAAGCCTCCTACCACCTTCCTTTTTCTGAACCACCTCGATCAGCTTATCGACAGCCGTCTCGAACACGTTCATCCACGAGCCCTCCCTGAAGAGCCCGTACTGGAGCCTGAACTTTCCGCTGTATTCCATGTCTTGGAACTCAAGCTCGAGCTGGGGTAGGTGCTCGTGTAGGAACTTTAGGGTTGTGTATAGGCCGACGTTCGGGATTAGAAGCATGGAGTAGTATTCTCCCCGATCGTTCCTGAACTCGTTAAAGGCGAACGGGACGCTTAGGAGAACTCTCCTAGAGTCTTTCTCCGCCTCGGTCTTGACTATGATCGGGGAGATTACGAGCTCCGGGTTCATGGGGGGGAACCAGAAGACCGTGTAGAAGTTTATCAGCCTCCTAACGTGCTTGAAGTGCTTGCTAACCGTCTGCCGGGATACGCCGAGCCTGCGAGCGAGCTCCGTATACTTTATCGTGGACGCGTTCTTCTGAAGCTCGGAGAGAATTATCAAGTCGATTCTATCGATCTGGGGCCTCAGGACGGGGTATTCGGGGATCTCCGGCACGTCCCTAGCATAGGTTCTACTGATCCAGTTCTGCGCCCACACCCCGTTTGAGAAGTCGAAGAACTCGGCCATGAAGGGGAGCGGCCTCATATACGTGAGCCTGCAGACTTCGGGGGATTCCATGATCCCCAAGGACTCCATGGCGCTCAGAAGCTCGAAAAACTCCTTCTCGTGGATGGACGGCAGCGCGAAGATCGCTAGAAACCTCTTATCGGTCATGAGATACGTGTAGTAGTCGAGGTAGAGCGATTCGCCGAACATGTCGAGGAGCCTCGAGATGTAGTGGGCCGGGTAGCCTCCCCTAAACCTCACGAGATACCGCTGGAGACCTAGGGCGCCGTAGTTTATGGACGCTCGAACGCTTAAACCGAGCTTAGGAAGCCTCCTATGCAGAATATACCTAACCGTGGAGATCGGAACCCCCGTCTCCTTAGAGATGCTCGTAAGCCTTGGGCCCACACGCATTAGGGCTTCGACTACGCGCCTAGCCTCTTCCATTCCTCATCTCCTTCCCGAGCATCGTCTAAAGGGGCGGCCTATGAGCCTAGGAGCTCCCCCTTGCTAGAGGTGGATAGCTTCTCTAAAAGCTTTAGAAGCATGGTTCTGGCCTGCTCCCTCCCCCGGATGAAGGACTCGGCCAGCTCGTCCGGGCTTATCTCCGTAAGCTCGTATCCGTTCACGATCTGCTTGAAGACGAGCCTTAAGAACAGGAAGCCCCCCTCGGCCCCGAAGATCTGAATCAAGGCTTCGTAAAAGGCTTCGGGGTTGTCGAGGAGGAGCTCGTAGGGATCGGCTCTAGGGCATCTCTTCGATAGCTGATATTCTAGGACTGCTAGCGAGCTGCTGCCCATGAACTTCTCGAAGACGCTCCTGAAGATTGACGCGTAGAGCATCATGGATTTCTTACCCCTCTCACGCATGCCTTACGCATGATATTCGATTCTTCTCCGATATATATTTTTGCAACTTCGGAAGCGAGAATTTGCAAAAATGTGAAAGAAAAGCGCGGCGTGGCCAGAGAATTGCCCCCGAGCCGCAGCGCCCTCAAGGAGCGGGGCCCCAGCCTAACCCATTTTTAGTAAGGCCGGATTGGTAATGGAGGGATGGCCGGTAGAGTTTATCCCCCTAAGCCGATCTCCTGCGGGATCCTTCTCTCTTATCGCTGCACCTCGGAGTGTAGGCACTGCATGTATGCGTGTTCCCCTAGGTGGAGCGGCGACTGGATCTCCGAATCCGATCTGAGGAGCATTCTTTCGATGATCGCGGATTGGATCGTTCCGGCTCCTCAGGGGAGGTCCGGGGTCGGGGTGAACTACGGCCTCCACTTCACGGGGGGAGAGCCCTTCCTGAACTACGGGCTTCTGGTTAAGGCCGTGAGCCTCGCGGAGGAGTTCGGGATTCCCTCGGTCTTCGTCGAGACGAATTCTTTCTGGTGCGCGGATTGGGGGAGGGGGGCGGAGATGCTGGAGGAGCTTAGGGATGCCGGGCTCGAGGGAGTCCTGATAAGCGTGAATCCCTTCCTCGTCGAGTACACGCCCTTCGAGCGGATAGACTTGGCGGTGGAGCTTAGCCGGAGGATATTCGGCGGGAACACGATGATTTACCAGCTCGAGTTCTACGATCAGTTTAAGCGCATCGGGCTTAAGGGGACTATGAGCTTCGAGAGATACCTCGAGGTCTTCGGGTTCGAGAGGCTTAGGTGGGTTGAGCTTATACCCATGGGGAGGGCGTGCTACAAGCTTAGAGACGTTTTCAGGAGGTATCCGGCGAGATACTTCTTCGACGAGAATTGCAGATCGAGCCTCTTAAGGAATTGGCACGCCCACATCGACAACTATGGAAACTACATGACGGGCTACTGCGGGGGGTTATCGCTCTGCGACGCTAGGAGGCTCGACGAGCTCATCGAGGAGGGGATCGACCTCGACGAGAGGCCGATTCTAAGGTTCCTCATACTCGGAACCCTAAGAGATCTGTATCGGTTCGCGGTTAGGGAGTTTAATTACGCTGAGAGGCCGGAGTGCTAC
>JAPDJZ010000029.1 GCA_029258815.1 archaeon | reverse complement strand
CTCTGCGTACGCGTTGAGCCAGACGTCGGGCCACTGCTCGGCCCATCCGGGATTCGGGATCAGGACATCGTACTCGACGAAGGACGTCGCCAAGACCTTTCCCGAGGAGTCCACTAAGCAGCTTTTCGTCCCATAGGTCCCTATGTCGGTTCCTAGGAAGACCGGCGCGTCCATATCGGATCAGGTGGAGGATTCCGCGCATCGGATATATATGTGATGTGCTATATCCGGGAAGCATTATATCCTACTCTCCGGCTTCTAGGAGTGGAAGCGGGAGAGGGCTCATGCATAGATCCTCGGCCGTAGTCTATATCAGGTCTGGTAGGCTCGGTGGGGTTGAGCGGGGGCTAGCCAAGATCGCCGGGAAGCCGATGATAGAATACGTTTTGGATGCTCTCCCCGACGACGTTGAGGATCTGATCATAGCCGTGGAGAACGGCGGGGATGCCGAAGCCTATCTCGAGGTCGCGGATAGGTATTTCGCCCAAGTGGTCTCCTCGGGAAAGCTCAGCGAGGGGGCTAGAAAGTTCGTCGAGTTCGCCGTCAACAGCGTTCGCGGCGATAGGGTCGTCATCCTCCCCGGCGACGCTCCCTTGATCACGAAGGATTTTGCGAGCTTCCTCCTCGAATGCTCGAGGAAGTTTACCGCGGTTCTTCCGAGGACCCCGGCTAGGAGGACTACCTACCTCATGGCATCGTATCGGACGGCCCCGTTCAGGGAGGCGCTCGCAGCCCATCCCGAAGCGGATATGGAGGAGGTGGTTAGGAGGGTTGGAAAGGCGATACACCTATCGAGCATAAGCCTTAGGATCTTCGACGAGAAGCTCGGAATGTTCTTCAGGATCTCCTCCGTTCAGGATCTCCGGAAGGCCGAGAAAATTATAAGGATTCGAAGGAAGAGGAAGAGCATAGAGACTCTATGAAGAGATACGGCAAGGTCGGCCAGAGAGCGCTCGAGGAAATAGTTCTTAGAAGGCTTGGATATAGGCGCCGGGACGTGCTGATTCCGCCGAGGTTCGGAGAGGACGCCGCGCTCCTGGCCGTGAAGCGTAGAAGGATCGTAGCCGCCATGGATCCCATAACCGGTTCCAGCTCTAGGGCGGGGTGGCTCTCGGTTCACGTGAACGCGAACGATGTCGCGGTTATGGGGGCCGAGCCGAAGTGGTTCTCGGCGACGATACTGCTACCCGAGGGAGGCTCCGAGCTACTTGAGGGGATTATGGAGGAGATTCACACCGCTTGCAGGGGGCTTAAGGTCGCGTTGATAACCGGTCATACGGAGCTCGCGCCCGGAATCTCGAAGCCGATAATCGTCGGCCATATGCTCGGCGAGCTGATCTCCCCCAAGCCCATCTCGTCTTCGGGAGCTAGGCCGGGCGACCTGCTCGTCATGTCCAAGACCGCCGGGATCGAGGGGACCGCGATTCTAGCCGCGGACTTCGAGAGAGAGCTTAGGAATAGAATTCCGAAGGAGGTTCTTGAGAGGGCTGGGAGGTTCTATGAAAGGCTTAGCGTGGTGAGGGAGGCCCTAGCGCTTGCTAAGGGAGGGTTTCCAACAGCCATGCACGACCCCACCGAGGGAGGGCTTCTCGGAGGCGCCTACGAGCTCGCCGAAGCTAGCGGATGCTCCTTCATGATATACGAGGATAGGGTTCCCGTAGCCGAGGAGACTAGGCGGATATGCGAGGCTCTGGGCTGCGACCCCCTGAAGCTCATATCGTCGGGGGTTTTGCTGGCGGCGATACCGGGGAGCAGGATTGGGCGATGCCTTAAAGCGGCTCGGGGGCTTAAGGTGATAGGAGAGCTTAGGGAGAGGAGGAGGGGGAACGTCGTCGTTAGATCTGACGGCTCCGAGGAGAGGATTCGGGGCGAGGTGCTGGACGAGCTCTGGAGGCTGCTAGCCGAGCGCGGGTCCCGGGATCAATAATAAATTCTGGTAAGTCGTTTTCGCGGAGGGAAATCGGTGGCGAGGATCCTAGACCACGTCGGCCTCTGCTTCGACGACGTCCTTCTGGTTCCGAGGAGATCTCCCATAAGATCTAGGAAGGAGGTTATTACCCGGACTAGGTTTACCAAGGGGCTGCGGCTTAATATCCCGATAGTCTCCGCCGCCATGGACACGGTTACGGAGTCCAGAATGGCCATAGTCATGGCTAGGGAGGGCGGGATAGGCGTAATCCACCGCTTCATGCCCCCCGAGAAGCAGGCCGAGGAGGTTTCTAAGGTTAAGCGAGCCGAGAACATAGTGATCGAGAAGCCCGCCACCATAAGGCCCGACGCGAGGATAGGGGAGGCCAAGGAGCTTATGAGGCTGCTCGGGATAAGCGGGCTCCTCGTGGTCGACTCGGAGAACCGGCTGCTCGGCGTAATAACTAGGAGGGACGTAATCTTCGAGGACGACGATAAGCTCGTTAGAGATTGCATGACCCCTAGAAGCGAGCTCGTGGTCGCCGAGGAGGGGATCACGATCGAGGAGGCTAGGGAGATATTCAGGAGGCATAAGGTCGAGAAGCTTCCGATAGTCGGCGAGGGCTGGAAGCTTAAGGGCCTGATAACTAGCGTCGACCTGATAAAGAGGGAGGCCTACCCGAATGCTTCGAGGGATTCTAAGGGCAGGCTTCTAGCGGCCGCGGCCATAGGGGTTAGGGAGGGGGAGGTGGAGCGAGCTAAGCTCCTCGTCGAAGCCGGGGTGGACGCCCTCGTGGTGGACGTAGCCCATGGTCACAGCGAGATGTGTATAAAGATGGTTAGAAGAATTAGGGAGCTATACGGAGACGAGGTCGAGGTAGTCGCCGGAAACGTCGCGACCCCGGAGGGCGTCGAGGATCTAGCATCCGCCGGAGCAGACGCCGTGAAGGTTGGCATAGGGCCGGGATCCGTCTGCACGACTAGGCTCGTGGCGGGGGTCGGAGTTCCTCAGCTAACCGCGATAATGAAGTGTAGCGAGGCTGCCGACAGGCTGGGGGTTCCCATAATCGCCGACGGAGGGGTGAGGAGGAGCGGCGACATAGTGAAGGCCCTAGCGGCGGGCGCATCGACCGTGATGATCGGGAAGCTTCTAGCCGGAACCGATGAAAGCCCCGGGACGATAGTCCTGAAGAACGGCAGGAGATACAAGATCTACAGGGGGATGGCCTCCATGTACGCCATGCTCGGGAGGGAGTTCAGGTTCAGGGAGGGCGAGGCCGAAGCCCTCCTAGACGCGTCGGAATACTCGTACTACGCCGAGGGGGTTGAGGCCTACGTTCCGTATACGGGATCGGCCTCGGATGTGATAAAGAGGCTCGTGGCGGGGCTGAGATCGGGGATGAGCTACGTGGGAGCGAGGACGATCGAGGAGCTCAGGGAGAAAGCGATCTTCATCCGAGTAACCGGGGCGAGCTTGAGAGAAAGCGCGCCGCACGACGTCGAAATAGTATAGGGATGGTAGCCCGGGCCGGATTCGAACCGGCGTCCCCGGGGCTCTCCTCACGGCCAGCGGATCCAGAGCCCGGGATCCATAGCCCCTCTCCCCTTCTGACCAGCCGGGTTTGGCCGCTAGACGACCGGGCTTCTCAGGATATGCAGGTTTTTAGGGATATTTTATTCTTTTCCGGATTCTAGGCTTCCCCGCCTTCTCCGGAGTATGTTATCCGGTGGGCTACCGAAGAGCTTCCTGGATCAATACCTCTAGCTTATCCGCAGCCCCGCCGGCTCCCGATAAAATCTCTTTGAAGCATAATCTCTGAAGGTATACGTTGTGAATTTTTCTGAATTATTTTCGCTGGTTCTCGAGCCGAAGGGATAAAGCTACTGATTCGAGCATGCCGCCGCCTTGGAAGCGATATGCGTTCAAAGCAGCTACGGAATCGCGGACTCGTGGAAGCACGCTAGGGATGGATGGGGCATAGCTCTTCACAGGATTTGCTCTAGGACCGGAAGCTTCCCACCCGCCTTGGCATACTACTTCGTGATGAAGTATTCTAGGGTGGGGGACGTGGTCTTAGACCCGTTCAGCGGCAAGGGAACGGCGCCGCTAGAAGCCTGCCTGAACGGGAGGATAGGGGTGGGAAACGACCTCTCGCCGGAGGCCTACGTTCTAACGAGGGCTAAGGTTAGGCCGGTCCCCTACAGGAGGGTTCTCGAGTGGATCGAATACGCTAGGAGGAGGATGGACCCGGCGGGATACAGGATTTCGGAGGTTAGGGACGACGTTAGAGCGTTCTTCAGCGCCTACACGCTTCGCCAGATCCTAGCGGTGAGGGATCTGATAAGGGAGACCGAGGACCGGGATCTGGCGAACTTCATAACGGCCCTTATGCTCGGAATACTTCACGGGCCGACCAGCATCCACCTCAGCGTAAAATGCTCCCACTCCTTCTCGATGGCCCCGAGCTACGTTAGGAGATACGCTAGGATGAACGGCTATTCAAAGCCTAGGAGGAACGTTCTCAGATGCCTCAGGA
>JAPDJZ010000121.1 GCA_029258815.1 archaeon | reverse complement strand
GTTTATCAGGGCGATCTTGGCGTTCACGATCCTCTTCGGCATGGCGGGGTGAACGACCTCCTTATCGATTATGACGCCGTTCACGAGCTCGCTCTCCATCAAGCTTTTACCCATCTTCTTGATTATCTGGATGTTATCCTTGTCGGCGTACAGCTTCCCGTCCCTGTCCTCGACGATCTTGAGAACCGCGTCGATCGCTAGGTCGGCGATGTGGTCCGTGGCGAATCCGAGGCTCTTGCTCCCGAGAGAGGTCCCGACTATCTTCTTCAGAGAGTCCCTATCCTCGAGCTTGACGGGTCTCGCTATCTCCTGAAGCTTCTTCAGGGCTATGTCCAGAGCCCGCCTATAGCCCGTGATTATGGTGCTCGGGTGGATCTTCTGCTCGATCAGGTCTTCAGCCCTCTTCAGAAGCTCGCCGGTTAGAACGACGACGGTCGTCGTCCCGTCCCCGACGCTCGTATCCTGAGCCTTAGCGACCTCTATCAGCATCTTGGCCGCCGGATGCTCGACGTCCATCTTGTCGAGGATGGTCGCCCCGTCGTTCGTTACGATGACGTCCCCTATGCTGTCCACAAGTATCTTGTCCATCCCCTTGGGCCCCAGGGTGGTCTTCACCATCTCGGCGATGATCTTGGCGGCGGCTATGTTATTCCTCTGAGCAGCCCTGCCCCTACTCCTGCTGGTTCCCTCCTTCAGGATGAGGACGGGCTGACCTGCACCTGCAACTCTAGCCATATGTTTTTCCACCTCCCATAACTCTCGTAGAACCTGCTTCCGAGATGTGAAACGCCCCGAGCTAAATATAAGTATTATCGGCTTAACCTTATAAGCCGCGTCAGCCGCTCCGCATCAGCTAGTTCTAAGAGCAGAGCCCCCCGGCCTAGAACTCGGTTAAGGTGAGGGTTTACTGGGTCGAGTAATATCCTCTGAGAAGGGTTCGAGCCGCCCTCTCTATATCCTCCCTTCTAACGGTTCTCCTACCCGCGTACTGGGCTAGGCTCAAAGCCTCCTTAGCTATCGCTAAGCCGAGCTCCTCGAGTATTCTCCTGAGTTCCTCCGCCGCCTCCTCGCTCGCCCTAGTAGCGCCCGCCTTCTTAATCAGCCTGTGAATCGGAGCTAGGGAAAGTTCTTCAGGGCACAATTCTTTCCAACCCCTATGCCTCTAGATACCGCGTCGCTAGCGTATTAATAGTTTGCTAAGCGTCCCTCAGGGCTTCGGGTAATACGCGGGGGATGCGCCGATACGCTCCCAGAGCCTTTAAGCCTAGGCGCTCTAGAAAATTCTTATTAGTCCGGGGTCGCGGAGTTAAGGGCGGATTAAAAACATGTGGAGGGAGAAGATCATCTGCCCGCACTGCGGCCACGAGACGTATAAGGCTCCCTTCTGCACCTTCTGCGGTAAGCCCTTGAACTTGGAAGAGGCTTCCAGCGATGAGGGTCGGGAGGAGGAGCGGGAGGAGCAGGAGAGGCGCGTTCCCGAGATATCCGAGGAGCGTAAGCTCGTCGAGCAGCTCTCGAACTATCTAAACTGGAGGCATAAGCTTCTCGAGATATTCCTCAACGGCGAAGCTTCCTCAGAGGTGTTCCTAGACGTGTATAGGGAGTATCGGGAGAAGATTCAGGCGATAGACTCCAAGAGGAGGGAGCTCATGGAAGCCCTTCAGCAAAGGATGAACGAGCTTACGACGAGGCTCGAGCAGCTCAAGGTAAGGCACGAGGTTGGGGAGATCTCCGATAGGCAGTATATCACGGATAAGCTCGCAATAGATCGCGAGCTCTCAAAGATCAAGCCGAACCTGAATCTACTTCACAACATATTCGATGTCAAGCTCGCGGACGTGCCGAGCTTCGAGGAAAGGGTGCGTGGCCTCAGAGACGCCATCGCCGAGAGAGGCGAGTCCATGGGCCTCGGCGGCGAGGATGTGAAGATGATAGTCGAGGATCTAGACCAGACCCTAGAATCCCTGAAAGACCTCCTCAACCTCCATAAGAAATTGAAGAAGGAGCTGGATAAGCTCGAGCTAAGGTATAGGATCGGGGAGCTTACGGATGAGGAGTATCAGGCCGCGAAGCAGAAGATAGAGAGGCAGATGCAGCTCTACTAGACCGGCCCCGTCAACCTTTATCTTGTGGATCGGGAAAGATTGGTGCATGGTTAGGGTGGTGGTCGCAGCCGTTCCCGGAGCCGGCAAGACGACGATCCTGAAGAAGCTCGTCGAGAAGAGGCCGGAGCTTAAGATCGTTAACTTTGGAGACTACATGTTCGAGGAGGCTAAGAAGTCTCTAGGCATAGCCGACAGGGATGAGATGAGGAAGAAGATCAAGCCCACGGACTACAAGGAGCTTCAGGAGAAGGCCGCCGAGGAGATAGCGAAGATCGAGGGCGACCTCATAATAGACACCCACGCCGCGATCAAGACGCCATACGGATATTATCCCGGCCTCCCATCCAAGGTCGCCGAGGCGATCAAGCCCGACGCCATAGTGGTCCTAGAGTTCAGGCCCGAGGACATCCTCCAGAGGAGGCTTAAGGACTTGAAGGCGGCCGAAGGCCAGAAGAGGATTAGGGAGGTTGAAGCCGAGGAGGAGGTTCAGGAGCATCAGGATATAGCTAGGGAGTTCGCCGCCGCTGCCGCCAACCACGTCTGCTGCTACCTCGTCCGCCTCAAGTTCTTCCAACCGCAGAAATACCCCTATCAGCACGCTGAGGAAGCTGCCGCGGCGATAGCCGATCTAATCGGGAAACTTAAGGGAGAATAAAAGCATCTCATTATTTCCATTTCAGTAGCCGGGCCAGCGACACGTATACTAGCACTAGGATCGCCCACGCCAAGGCTATCCCCAGAACCCACGTCGTCGCGCTCGCGACGGTTGCGTAGATGAGCGGCGTGCAGACCGCGAGGATCAGCAGGATTATCAGCATCGCCTCATGAACTCTCTTACTCTCCCCGATCATTTGGATTCTATGGGCGGACAGCTAGGCTTTAAACGTTTCATCTGCCGCGGCGCCGAGCTTGTAGGCCTTCCTAGCCGTTACTATGTAAACCGTGTGAGCGTGCATCAGGTGCTCGGGCCTGGTCATCCCCCTCCTAACCCTCAGGTTCCTTAGGAGTATCTCGACGCAGGATATATCGGCGAACCCCTCATCCCTAAGGGTTTCAACGGTTTCCACCACCTGCTCTATGGTCGGGCTTAGGGAGACCAGAACCCCCCCATCCCTTAAAGCCATTCTGGCGTTGGCCACGGCGAGCCAAGGGGTTGGTATGTCCAGAATGACGGCGTCCACGTCGCGCTCATCTATTCTCCTCGTTAGGTCTCCGTGCTTGAGCTCGACGAACTCTCTTAAGCCGACCCTCTCAAGCTGCCTCGCGGCATTCTCTAAATGATCCTCCTCTACGTCGTAGCTGTAAACCCTCCCCCCGGGGGCGACGTAGTATGCGAGCATCGTCGTCAGAACGCCCGCGCCCGTCCCCCCCTCGACGACCCTGCTCCCGCATCTAACGCCGCTCATCAGGATCACGTAGCCGAGGTCCTTCGGGTAAACTATCTGGGTTACCCTCGGAAAGTTCAGAACCTCGTCGAGAATCAGGGGCTTCGCTGCAACCCAGGTCGAGCCCGTGTTCGTTTTAACCCTCGCGCCGTAGGGAAGCCCTATAACTTCGCCCAGGTCGACGTAGCCCTCGCTGCTATGAAACCTCCTCCCCCTCCTGGCCTCGATCAGATACCTCTTCCCCTTCTCGGTTATGAAGAGTATCCGATCGCCCTCCCTAATGGCCTCCATCCCCCGATCACTAAACCGCTTCCAGAACATAAACCGTTAGAGCCGGCCTCCAAGCCGAAAACCCTCGAAACACTTATAGAAGCTGCCTTCGCCCCCCGATATAGGGAGATTGCTTACACGGAGAAGGCTTCTACTGGCCTTAACCTCGGCCGCGGTGATCCTAGCCGCCGGCCTCAGCCTAACCAAGCTACCGGAACTTTTTCATAAGCGCGAGGAGGTGAAATCCGGTATGGGGGTGGGGAATAGGATAGAGCTTCCGGAGCCGTCCTACGAGAGCGAGGTATCCATCGAGAAGGCGATCCTGCTTAGGAGGAGCAGGAGGAGGTATAGGAGCGATCCGATAACCCTGAGGCAGCTATCCCAGCTCCTCTGGGCGGCTCAGGGAGTAACCGAGTCGACGCATGGCTTCAGAACGGTTCCATCGGCCGGCGCCACGTACCCGCTCGAGCTGTTCGTTGCGGTGAGAGTGGGGGGCGTCGTAGGTCTAGAGGCGGGAATCTACTCGTATGACCCCTGGACGCACTCACTGGCCCTCGTGAGGTCTGGCGACTTTGGAGATGAGTTGGCAGACGCTGCCCTCGGTCAAGAGTGGGTCAGGAGGGCTCCCGTCTGCATAATCATAGCGGCTAACTACTCTAGGACGACGTCCGTGTACGGGAGCAGGGGAGTGAGGTACGTCCACATGGAGGCCGGTCACGTGG
>JAPDJZ010000083.1 GCA_029258815.1 archaeon | reverse complement strand
TCTTGAGATCTAGCTCGACGACCCTGCCCTTCTCCATCGATTCTAGGATCGCCTCGGCTACCGCGACCGCCTTCAACCCGTCGATCGCGTCGGCCAGCGGCCTCCCCCCGTCCTTAACGCATTCGACGAAGTGCCGTAGCTCGAGCTTGAGCGGCTCCCTCGGCCTTATTATCGGCTCGATAACTATGTCCGCCTTCTCCAAGACGATCTCCTGGGTTAGGAATCTTATCGAGAGAACCCCGCTGCTTCCGGTGATCGTCAGCTCGCGCTTCTTCCTCGGGGTCAGCCAATTAGCCTCTATGAAGGCTACTCGGGACTCGTCCTCTAGGGTTAGGATAGATTGAACGTGATCTTCGAGCTTGTGAACCTGCTTCCCGCCCCGAGCGTAGACCCGCACGGGATCCTGCTTGAAGATGAATCTCGCCAAGTCTATGTCGTGGATCGCGGTATCCTTGACGACCCCGACGTCTCCTATCCGCTCGGGCCACCAGCCTATCCTCCTCCCGTGAGACATTATCACGTCTCCTATCTCCCCCGCCTCGAGGAGCTCCATGGCCTTGGTTACGGCCGGGTTGAACCGCTCGATGAAGCCGGTCATGACGATCCTGTTATTCGAGTTCATGGCGTCGATTATCCTGAGGCACTCATCCACGTTCGACGCTAGCGGCTTCTCGACGAAGACGTGCAGCCCCGACTCGAGGGCCTTAACGGCGCACTCCGAATGCGTTATCGACGGCGTGCAGATTGTTACCGCGCTCAAATCCTCCTTCCTAAGCATCTCGTCTAGGCTCGTGTAAACTTTCTCGACGCCGTACTCCCTGGCGGCCTTCATAGCCCTGTCCCGGTCGATATCGCATACCGCCGAAACCCTCACGCCCAGCTCCTTCAGCACCCTGAGATGGTTTCTGCCCCAGAACCCGACCCCGACCACGCCCATCCTAGGCTCCGAAGCCAACTCGGATCGCCTTCAATAAGGCGCTCAACCCTCTCTTAAGTTTCCCCTCCTTCGAGAGAGTAGAATCCTGTAGAGCCAAGTCTTCGTGAGCAGATACCATCCGAAAGCCCATCCGGCGGCAACCGCCAACCCCATCACGACCCTCAGAACGCTCAGGAGAACGTTCGAGGGAAGATGTTCTAGGGTGTAGAATACGGTTACGGAGACTAGGTAGCTTACTAGAATGAGGCTTCCCCAGACCGCGACCATCAAGGCCATGACCGCTAGGACGTTCCTCAGGAGGCCCACGCCCTAGACCGCCCCCTCTAGGAACAGCACGTCCGTTAGAAGCCCCAGAGCCGCCGCGAAGCACGAGATAATCAGCATGGCCGCGACGGCGCTCCTCTCATCGACCCGGGCTCCGGCGGATATCATCCTGAGGAGGGTTATCGGGGCGTCCTCGTCTCTCGAAGCCGTGATCAGGCCATCCGACACCTCGATCGGCCTCCTCTCCACCCGCTTCGCCGACTTCAAGCCCCTTATCGAGAAGATGACGTGCATCTCGTTCATTATCTGGGGTATGAGGGCTACTATCGCCGCGAACTCGATCCTGCCGACGATCGCTATCGAGGCCATCGCCGCTCCGAGGAACAGGCTTCCGGAGTTGCCTATGAAGGTCTTGGCCGGGTAGATGTTGTATGGGAGGAGGGCGGCGCAGGACGCGAGGACGATCAGCGTTAGAGCGAGCATCGGATAATCCCCGCGAAGATAGAATATCAGCCCGCTCATCGCGAGGAAGGGCATCGAGGTTAGGATTGCGGACCCGTTCAGTATGTCGACGCTGTTAACGGCGTTGCAGACGACGGGATAGGACGCCAGCACCAGGACCGGGTAAACCTTGTAGAGCCTAGTCCTTCCGAGGAACGGGACGACGGGTCTCGGGGTGTAGATTCCGGAGAGCAGGATGGGGAGCGCCGCTAGGACTAGGAGCAGGGGCTTAAGCATCGGGTTAAGCTCCCCTCGAAGATCTTCGCAGAACCCTATCGCCGCCGCTATCGCGCAGGCGGCCAAAACCGGCGCGAGGGAGCTCCATCCGTGAAGCTGGATAGCGGCTAGGAGCCCGAGGAGGAAGCCGAGGATAATCGCCAAGCCCCCGGTCTTCGGGATTCTAGGCTTCCAAGGCTTATGAACATCAACCCCCTCTATTCCGAGCCGCCTCCCCAAAGCGATCATCAACGGCGCCGATAGCAGCGTCGCGGCCGCGGCTCCGAGGACTTCCAGCATTTCAAGATCCATCGATTAAGCTAGGAGAAAAATTTTCCTCGCCGCGTTTTAGGGAGATCTCCGGCGAAAACAATTAAAATACTGCTCGACGCCTTCATCTCGGAATTGGCCGGAAGGTTTGCAGCCGCCTCGATTCTATGCTACCTAATCTTTCTAGCCCCTCTCCTGTGCAGGATCGCGGGCTTAGAGTCCCGGGACGCGGGATACCTACTCCTGATAGCGGCTCTCCCAGCCCTCTCCTCCGCGATAACGTCCTCCCTAATCGTGGGCCGCGACCTATGCTTCGCTCCGCCGATCATAGGCTGGGTTGCGGCTTTCGCGTCGAATCAGGTCTCGGACTGGCTTCTCGCGATAGCCTCCGAAGCCTACTTCACGTGGCAATTCCTCCTAGCGCTAGTCCTAGCGCCGCTCCTATCCATGGGCTTCTCCAGGCTTGCGAAGCCTAGGGGGATTTCGGAGGCCGCGATCTACGTCGGGGAGAGCGAGGCGGTGGAGGAGCCTAGCGCTGTCGAGGCGGAGGTGGAGCTCATCACGTGCCCGTACTGCGGTGGCGGGATTCCGGCAGGCTCCATCTACTGCCCCCTCTGCGGGGGGAGGATAAGGGAGGAATGAGGGTAAGGCTTCTCTCGTTCGATAGCATGGGGGTTAGGAGCATGTGCACCGTCGTCGAGACCGGGGACGCCAAGATAATGATAGACCCGGGAGCGGCTCTAGGCCCCAGGCGCTACGGCTTAAAACCTCACCCGATCGAGCTCGAGAGGCTTAGAATCTGCAAGGCCTTGATCGCGGAGGAGGCGGCCGACTCCGACCTAATCATAATAACGCATTATCATTACGATCATTTCCCGAGGCCGTCGGATGATATCGAATGGCTTAGGGGTAAGCGGATTCTATTGAAAGACCCCTCGAATATGATAAACTGGAGCCAGAGGAGGAGGGCCGCATACTTCCTCGAGAGGTTGAGGAGGGTTGAAGCTAGACCGGAGGTGGCCGATGCTGGGAGCGTGAGGATCGGCGGGTCTAGGGTGCGGTTCTCGAAGCCCGTCGAGCATGGGAACGACTCCCGGCTCGGCTACGTCCTCCAAGTCCTAATAGCGGATCGGGGGGAGAAGCTCCTGCACTCTTCGGACGTCGAGGGATTCGTCTCGGGCGAGCAGGTGAGGTTCGTGAGGGAGAATGAGCCGGATATCCTGATATGCGACGGCCCGTTGACCTACATGCTCGGAAACAAGTTCGGGGAGGAGGATCTGGAGAACTCCCTCCGAAATCTCGCCGGCCTCGTTAAGGCGGGCTTTCTCAGCGACCTGATAATAGACCACCACCTGCTTAGAGATCTGGAATGGAGGGCTAGAATCCATCCCCTCCTAGGCCTAGCCGAGGGATGCGGGGTCAGGGTTTCTACGGCCGCCCGCTTCATGGGCTTAGAAGAGCTTCTGCTCGAGGCGAATCGGAGGAGGCTTTACGAGGAGTATCCCGAGATATGATCCCGAGGGATCTTAAGGGGGATGAGCTTTAAGTTATCGGAGCCCGGGTTATCCTGTCCGGGGAAGGGTTAGGAAGGCTCATGACGCTTCTAGATGAGGAGAGCGTTCTGAAGATGCTGGCTAAGCCCGTCGCGGACGCTTTTAGGGAGAGGTTTAAGCATTTCACCGAGCCCCAGCTCGAGGCGATACCAAAGATCCTAGCTGGGAAAAACCTGCTCCTAATGGCTCCCACGGGGACGGGGAAGACCGAGGCCGCCCTCCTCCCCATCCTGAGCAAGATGATCGTCGAGGAGAGAAGCCAAGGAATAAAAGTCCTCTACATAACCCCGCTTCGAGCGCTCAACCGAGACCTCCTCGACCGGATAAACTGGTGGTCCCAGAGGCTGGACTTCAGGAGCGCTGTCAGGCATGGGGATACGACCCAGCGGGAGCGCCGGTTCCAAACCCTGGAGCCTCCGGACCTCCTGATAACGACGCCCGAAACCCTGCAGGTAATTCTGACGGGCAGGATCCTGAGAAGCCACCTGAAGAGCGTTCGATGGGTTATAGTCGATGAGGTTCACGAGCTCGCGACCGATAAGCGGGGCGCCCAGCTCGCGGTCGGCTTGGAGAGGCTTAGAAGGATAACCGGGAGAAGCTTCCAGAGGATAGGGTTGTCGGCGACGATAGGGGAGCCGGAGACCATAGCGAGGTTCTTGGTGGGGGTCGAAGGCGAGTGCGAGATCGTCAGGGTCCCGGTCGCCCGGAGCATGAGCATAAGGGTCGTCTACCCCGAGCCGGTCGAGGAGGATAAGATTCTCGCGGAGAGC
>JAPDJZ010000005.1 GCA_029258815.1 archaeon | reverse complement strand
GTGTCGAGGATGAATGACGCTCTTATGCTATTTTCTTTGGTAGCGTAGCCTACATCCCTACCGTGCAAGACATCATGCCGTGAGATAAAACCTTTCGGATACTTCGCCTTCAGCTGTTCGAGATCCTGGAACGATCTTACGCGGGCGACAAATTGCTCACACATCACCGTAGAAAAGCCCCGTAGTGTCTCCGCAAGCACGATTTCAGTGCACGGAAGTTCACCGATTGGCTCCTCTACAGAGTTCCATTCTTCTTTATCGAAGAGATAGGTCCGTCTGTCCGAGACCCCGTAGGCTTCTAGCATTTCAAGGTATGCGCCTTCAGCCTGTGCCAGGAAGGCGGGAATACTCAAGGCAAATTTCCCGTCTTTATGCGCTTCCAGGGCTTGTCTCAGAATGGAGATTCGGCTTGCGAAAGCCTTTTGCCTAGAAGCAGTATCGACAATTTTCTCGACTACCTCCTCATCGCAGTAAGCCACTAGCTTCTCGATGCCAGCGCATACGTCTCCGTTAACCACTACAATTTGGTGGAGCTGTTTAACCTGCTCAGGTGAGAGAAGTGGGGGAACAAACCAAGCATGCTGAGCCAGCACGTCGTTCAACTGTCCTCTCATCTCCGCTAACTGTGCTTCCCTTGCCAGATTCTGTACCGTCATTGCTAAGCGCAACCTTTCCTTCCCTACAGCCTCGCACCACTGGGAGAGTTCCACCTCAATAGAACGCACTACCTTTAGAAATACTTCAAGATAGGCTCTTGAAAGCCTGTGTGCTTGCTCCCATTGATCCTGGGTCATTTCGTTCAAACAGTTACCTCCTCTCTATTCGCAGAGGGAGCAAGTCCTTCTCCACTCCCGGATAGAGCTCATCGATTCGCCCTTGGACCTCAATTGTTTTGGCGAGGGCGGTAACGATGCGGCAGTAGGTGCGGATCTCGTGGAGAGAAAGGGCGCGGCCTTTGCGGTCCTTGAGCCACTTGTGGCACACCTGGTAGCCGCCGATGTGGTATTCCCACACCTCGGGCGGCACGCCCTCGAAGTACTGGGTCTCGTTGATGTAGACGCGGGCGCTCTCCGGGTCGTAGCGGAGGCCCTTTTTGCCGGTTTGGACCTTGCCATCTCCTTCACCTTGGAAGCGGGCGATGGGGGGATCGAGCTCCGGCGAGCGGAGGAGATGCAGGTCCACCAGGCGTTTTCCTAGCTTGGCCATTTTTCTGAAAAGCTCGTGATCGGAAGCGAACGGAATCCGAGGGAAGTCGAGGCGCAGAAACTCAGCGTATTTCTCCCGGTAAGAGGGAGCGTAGAGCACGGCGTACACGTAGTGAAAGACGTCCTCGGGAGAAGGTTCCTCGCCGTAGGCCTCCGCCAATTTTCGGACCAGCTCGGCATTCAGGTTGGGCTGCCGCTCGCTCGGCTCGTGCTTGCTGAACAAATCGTCCCGTTCGGTCTCCGGATAGAGGTAGAGCGGGAAATAGTAGTTGATGTCGTAAGCAGCAACCGTTTTGTGCGCTCCGACATTCCTAGTGATAAATGCTCCGAACTCCTCTTTGTGTTGCTTAGGTACAATAAGCGCCACGTTCTCCCCGGCCAGCATGTGGCGCATGACCTCTGGGCGGGGCATGCAGATAAAACCGCGCGAGCGACCTGTGTAATACGTATAACGTACGTCGAAGGGCCTGTACAGGATGGGCACGATGTGCTTCCGATCAGGGCCGCTCTTTCGCAAATCTTCCTGGGCCAAGGACACCTTCCAGTCGCGGGCGTCCTTGCCTAATCCATAGGCCTCCCGGGCAAGCTCAGGGTCCATGCGGGAGAAGTTAAGCACCGTGGTCCAAACTTCCTCCGGCGTCCAGCGGATGGTCAGGCGATCTCGGGCGGTGACAATGCCTACACTATAAACAGGGAAGATATCAGTGACTTTAGGGAAGGTATTGTACCTTTTGAACTCTTTCTCCTCAGTAGGGATGAATAAATAAAACTCTGGCCCAGGATGAATCTTTTGCCAAGGGGTGCACTTCCAATCGTGCTCGGAAAGCCAGGCGTACTTTTCCTCCTGTGAGCCCCAGAGGTCGGCATGGTGCACGCAGGCTTGTTCATTGTTCTCTTTTGCACTCTTGATAAAGAACGCGATGGCCACCCCTTGCTGGATGTCGAACACGTTTTGGTCCGGGGAGCCGTCCGGACAGCGTTCCTTTTTGAGGGAGTTTCCGTGCAGGTCGAGCACGTAAATCTCATCGAAGGTACGCATCAGATGCCAGCGCATGCCGCGGAAGGTGGGGTTATCCAAGTAAGAGTGATTCGTGATCATGCCCACCACGCCCTGGCCGGCTTGGGCGATCTTCCACTCGGCAAAGCGCAGGAATTTAACGTAGTCGTCCTGGAGCCACTTGGGGTTCTTCTCGCCCAGGGGCTTTCCGTCCACGTTTTTATAGTCCTCGATCAGGCCGCGGATCCAAGGACCTTTATTGGCCGAGTGGCCGGAGTAAGGGGGATTTCCCAGGATCACCAAGATGGGCACTTCGCGCTTGACCTCGCCGGCCCGGTGGGACTCCTCGGCGAGGGAAGCGAGCCCGGGGAGCTGGCTTTCCTCCAGCTCCTCCAACTCCAGAGTATTGGTGAGATAAAACTTGAATCGCTCATCAGGACCGAGCTTGTAGCCAAGTTCTTCCAAGATAAGGGCCATCTTGAGGTGTCCCACAGCGTAAGGAGCCATCATGAGCTCAAAAGCGTAGAAGTTCTCCAGGATGTGATCGCGGATGAAGCTCTCTCGGCTGGCTTCCCCATATTTGCTTGTGAATTCTTCCACTGCCACCTTGGCAGCTTCGGCCACGAACGTCATGGTGCCAGCGGCCGGATCCAGCAGGGTCACTCCCGGCGATGCCAGACCGTCGGGCTTTCCAAACTTCTCCTTTAGAATCTGGTGCAAGGACCGCACGATGTAGGAGACTACTGGCTCCGGAGTGTAGTAGACACCGCGGCGTTCGCGCTCCTCAGGGTCGTACACCGAGAGAAACGTCTCATAGAAGTGGACGATCGGGTCGGCACCTTTCCTTTCGTGGAAAAACTGGTGCAGAATCTGCTTCACATCAGCCACGGCAAGCACCTCAGCGATGTCGTCCACGATCCATTCCAGTTGCTCGGGGAGATCCTCCAAAGAGATGAACCGAAACAGGTCCCGGAGGATTCCAATGGTGTGAGGGATGGCGTAAAAGGCTTCCCGGCGGTTGAACTCCTCCCCAGCCCGCACTCGGGCGGCGAACAGGCCGTAGGTGATGGTCTGGGCATAGAGGTCGGCAAAGTCATCGAGCGTGAGCCCAGCGATGAGGTGTTTGCGAAACGCCTCGTAGAATCCGAGAAGGTGTCCTCCCCCGCGTTCCTGCTCCCGAGCAAGCTCCTGCAGCACAACTTGATCACGCAGGAAACGGGTCCTCTTGGCAAGTTCCACCGCCAGGGACTCGGCAGTATATGCTTTAGGGAGTGAGAATGAAAAGAAGCGTTCAAGTAATTCTTCCAGCTGCTTTACTTCCTCAAGCGGAGGCTGGGTACGGAGGTCAGTGGCCACAAACGGCCTGCCGAGCCGGGCCTTGGCGATCAGATTGCCATCACGGTATAGCCGGAACTCGAGGAAATTGGTGAGGATGAGGTTTGGGAACGTGTGGCGGTATCTCTTGAGCTGTGCGCTTCCCTCCACCACCTCCAGATTGTCTGAAGTGAGGGGCTTTGCTTCGATGTACCCCACGATGCGTTGTCTTCCATCCCACACCCGGAAGTCGGGGTTTCCCGCTTCGTGGGCTTGGGAAGCACCGTCACATGAACGCCTTTCTTACCGGTAGCATTGGCATAGGTTAACAGGAAATCCCGAAGTGCAGGGTAGCAAGACTCCTCTCTGGCATCACCTTGAAGAAGGGTTTCCGTGAGGGCTTTTATATAGCTTCGACAAAGCGATCTAATGCTCATAACGCCTTCAAAAACTATACTACTCTTTAAGTGCCTGGAGCAAGTATAAGGGGTGCAGGGAACAAATGAGTTTTTGATGCCTCTCTGTGCAATCAAAAATGGGGCCAGGGTTTGCCTTTGGAGATCATGTTTTTTTCTCTTTTAGGCCTGGGCTCTAAGACATCAATGCGACTTCAAAAGGAAAAGCAAGATGCCAATAACATGAAGAGGGATACCCTGGCGCGAGCTTGCGTCTCAGTGCCGATCTTTCTCCGGCGCGTGTAGACGTGAGACGATCGCGCCGCAGACCTATTTTCCCGAGGCAGTGATGGTCTGGCACGTTTCGCGGGGCAGGGAGAGCCAAGGCTGTTGAGGCTTCATAGTGGCAGCTGCTCGTACCTGGATTCTTCCGGTCGCGTGGCCAAAATCCCCTCGAGATGAGGGGAGAGGAGCGAGACAAGAGTGGTGCGGTTTATCGGGAAATTCTCGGGCCAGTCTAGAAACGCGCGGAGCTTCCTGTAGGCGGACTCGAGCTGGTGCTCCACCGTGCGGGGGCTCTTTCGCAGGCGGCGGGCGATTTCCGCGTTGGTGCCGCCCCGCAAGACGAGTTCCTCCACCACCTTCCGCTCGGCCGGGGTGAGGACGTGTTCGAGGAAGTGGCGCCAGCGCTCGAGCTCTTCCCGGTGCT
>JAPDJZ010000084.1 GCA_029258815.1 archaeon | reverse complement strand
TCGAGATCTGGCTACACTACGTAGGCCACAACACGACCCACGTAACCTACACCGTGGAGCTGAGGGTTGACGGAGATCTCGAGGACGCCGAGACGAAGACATTCGCGATATTCGGAACCGAGCTCTTCGAGGTTGGAGATGTCGACGTAACCATAAAGTCGACCGGCGCATCCGCCGAGCCAGGAGTATGGGCTCTAGCCGACGTGACCCTAGGCGGAGAGTACGTCTACATGGCGCCAACCATCGAGGTCGAGGAGGAGAGGACGATCTTCGTCCAGGTGCCTCCATCGCCAGCCAAGCTGATAATCAGAAACGTTCTACCAGGAGCCGGGGTCGATATAGCGG
Organism: archaeon; assembly: GCA_029258815.1. GTDB lineage: Archaea > Thermoproteota > Nitrososphaeria_A > Caldarchaeales > Wolframiiraptoraceae > Wolframiiraptor. The sequence goes on along the minus strand of JAPDJZ010000084.1, from coordinate 4,275 downwards.
TCTCCGAGGATTACATCTACCCGCTGCTAGACAAGCCTGACGCCGTAGATAGAGATGGCGTCGTAAATGATCCATGGGGAACTCCAGACGGACTACTAGCCTATGGTAGATGGTACACGGATGCTGACGGCTACGTGAACAGTTTCAAGGATCTAGGGCCGAACGACCCGAGATATGGAACCGTCGTCTTACCGATAGCTGGCTGGCTGAACGCGACCTTCCACGACGACTCGGCGGTGACCGAGGACGAGTTCCACTACCAGATCAACGTTGTCTGGAAGAGCGCGGTAGTCTACAGCGATAACCTAGTCCTAGACAAGACCGGCTACGAGATAGCTCCAACTGAGGTCTACAACGTCAGGTTCATCTTCGCCCTAAGCAACAGCACAAGCACCGCCGACGCAGTCAAGAACCTCAACCTATGGATCTACTACCCGAACGTAACCGAGTGGTGGGAGGACAACCTATGGCACGCGGTGCCGCCTAAGCCGCAGGACTACGAGGCCTGCGAGGACAGCGCCTTCCCATGCGAGCTCAGGGTCACCCTGATAAGCGGAATGGACTCCGACGGAGTAGTAAGCTTTGACCTAATACCAGGGCCTAGGTTCATGAACACAACTTGGAAGTACGTCTTCAGCGCCAACCACAGCGCGATCGACTGGCTAGACGACCTAGTGGCGACCCAGTTCGTCCTCAATAACGAGACCTTCGGAGACGACGGCCTGAGAGCCGCCGGAAGCCTAAGCATAGACGTCCCGATAATGCTGAACGCCGCTAAGGAGGTGATGTTCGTAGCCCTAACCTGGAGAGATGAGGCTGGAATAGCCACGCCCTACCCGATCCCAGGCTACACCGTCAAGTACGTGATCAGGAACCTAGACGCGGGAATAGTCGCGGCCGAGGGATCAGACGTAACCGATAAGGACGGCGTCGTCAGGGTCGCCAGCGGAAGAGATCCGGAGAAGGTCTTCTGGGCCGGAATGACCATCAGGTACAGGGTCGAGCCGCCAGACCCGACCATGACCCACGCCTACTACCCGGACGAGGAGCCGACGCACTGGGCCTTAGCGCCGGTAGAATCGATGCTCGTGCCGATGGAGGAGGAGGGCAAGTTCCTCTGCGAGGGAATCTGCGTCCTCAACGCCAGGTGCAAGCCATACCTGATAACCATCGACTACACGGCCATCACGATAAGGGTGACCGACGTTAACGGAAGGCCGGTAGTGGGAGCCAAGGTCGAGCTGGTCGACAAGGCCAGCCTCAAGACCGCCTCATGGTCCACCACCGTCGACACGACTTGGGAGGCCAAGCCGATAGAGATCGTAAGCCTGCTGAAGAAGCACGTGATCGAGTACCAGTCCGAGGCTAGGGTCCTAGGCGGAGCCGGATCGACCAAGCTCATGAACGTCAGCGTAGGGCCGGTGGCCTACGACGCCGACAACGACGACGAGATCGACTACAGCAACCCAGAGAGAGGAATAAGCGCTCCGGTAACCTACATAGTCAGAGTCTACTGGACGCCGCCTGGAGAGGTTAAGGGAGACCTGCTCTACCCGCATTCGACGATAAAGGGCAGGGAGGCCAAGGTCTACGACAGCACCGAGGACGAGATAACCTGGAAGACGATGCAGCCGAGGTACATGGCTAGAGGAAGCATCTTCCTGCCGACCGTCACCGAGACCGGATCCTTAGTCAAGGAGCACGTGGACGTAACCGCCAAGATAATGGACGTAAGCCTGAAGTTCGGCTACGGAGGAAAGGAGCTGCCCGAGGACATAGCGGCCGACGTATCGGCCAAGCTAAGCGGCCAGGGACTCGAGATACCAGCCACCGGAGCTAAGCTCGAGGCCGTCGGCCTCGTGCCGGGAACCTACACGCTCGAAGTCGAGATCGATGGAATACTCGTCGGAAGGGAGCCGATCGAGCTAACCAACAACAACGTCGATAGAACGATCCAGCTGGCCCTAACCGACATGGTGGTCGAGGTCTTCGACAGGCTAGGAAGGCCGATAACCGGATTCACCATAACCGTCGAGGGACCATACTACAAGAAGGTGACCCCGCCCAAGGACAACAAGGCGACCGTCGTGGCCCTGGTGAAGCACGAATCCTACATGATAACCGCCGCGGTCGAGCGCTACGGAGTCAAGACAGCCGCCTCCTACGAGGGACTGCCAGAGCCTAGGATCAAGCTAGTGCTACCGATCGGAGACGTCAAGATAACCGTCGTCGACCTAGAGGGCGAGCCCGTTGGAGCCGCCACCGTCACGCTGGCAGGAGTCGAGCAGGCCACCGACGCGCAGGGAACCGCCATCTTCCAGGGAGTCCCGCTCCTAGACGAGGCCGGATCCCCGGTCTCCTACGACGTCAAGGTGACCCGCGAGAAGACCGTCTCCACGACGATAACCGTCTCCACCGAGAACACCGAGTTCAAGATAACCTACGGCCTAGGAAAGATCAACGTAATCGTTAAGGGCGCCGCCGGCCAGCCTCTGGCCGGAGCCAAGGTCGAGCTAGTCCGCGGAGGAGCCGTGATAGCCACCACCGTAACCGACGACAAGGGCCTAGCCGTCTTCAGCGACCTGCCGGCTGACACCTACACCGTCAAGGTCGCCTGGAAGGAGTACACCGACGAGAAGACCGTAACCCTAACCGAGGAGGACATCAAGGCTAGGAAGCCTGCAACCGTCGAGATAACGCTGCCGCCGTTCACCGAGATAGCCGGAATACCGCTAGAATTCGGAACCCTGCTAGCCCTGATAATCGGAATAATCCTGCTGATCATCGTCCTAGCGGTGATAATCAGCGAGTACGTACGCTGGCGCGGCCGCAGGCTCGGAATCTACCCGCCGCCACCGCCGAAGAAGTAAAACCAAACAATATCTCAACACCATTTTTATTCACCCCAAATTTTTGTTGAGGAAAAACCCCGAGAGAGGGGAGGGTATTATCCCGGGATACCCCGCCTATCGAGCCCGGGGCAAAGCCTAATACCCTAGCCGGATCACTCTATCGCCGTGAACCCGAGGCTTAAGCCGCTGGAAGCCCTAGCCCTAGCGATCCTCCTCGTGGCCGCCGCCCAGCTCCAGGCCTCCGCCCAGGAGCAGCCCGGCGGAAGCTTCGAGAACGCCCTCCGCGTTAGCCTAATCCCCGGGGAGCAGGCCATACCCGAGCAGGGCTACTACAGGCTGAACGAGACGAGCGCGGCCCACTACTTCCTCCTAGACGGCGTCGAGGGGGGCTATAGGCTTGAGATCAGGATCGAGGTCCGGGGGGTCGAGCAGGGGAGGACCGCCGTAGCCCTCTACACGGAGGGAGGCGAGCCGATAATCCAGCGGAAGATCCTCTACGGCTACGGAACCTCCGAGACCATCGAGCTGGCCTACCAGCCGAGCCGCGAATCGGCGGAGCCCGGCTCAGCCCACTACCTATCCCTAATCCGCTACAGCGGAGCCGCCGAATACAGGCTCATCCTAAGCCTCGAGTCGGTCGAGGACTACGCGGCCGGTGAGGGGGACGCGGGGTCGAGCCCCGAAGCCGCCATAACCCTCCCGAGCCTAGAGCCGGGCGAGACCGTGAGGGCGAGCGGCCACCTAGCCTCGAGGCTGGACGGGGGGAGGTACGCGGACCGGGTGGACTGCTACAAGCTTAGGGTAGTCTACGGAGGCGGGAGAGACGCCCTCAAGATCCTCCTAAAGCCCTCCCACGGCCTACCCATCTCGGCGACCCTATTCCAAGGAGACTTCAGGCTAAAGCATAACGAGAGCCGGAAGCCCGGAGAACCCGCGACCATAACCCTAAGAGGGGACTGGAAGCCAGGCCAAGAATACTCCTACATCCTCCGAATCGACAACCTAGGCGGGAGAGCCGGGGGAAGCTACGAATTCGAAGCCTGGATAGAGCCGGGGAACGAGACCCAGCCCCCGACCCCAGGCCCCGGATCCCCGGGCGGCCTCCAAGCCTCCGAGCTAAGGCTCCTGGTCGTAGTCGGCGCCGTGGCCCTGATAGCGATCTCGATAGCCATGCTCATCCTGAGGCGGAGGAGGATCTACAGGGTCGAGGAGGTTGGCTGGTGGGGGGAGGCCTACTAGCCTAGGACGAGGTTGAGGACGGCGAGCGCGTAGGCCACCGCCTCCTCCGTCCTGATGGTCCTAACCCCCTGCCCCGGCATGACGTTCAGAACGCGGTCAAAGCACTCCTCGAGGCTGAAGCCCTGCCTAGCCGCGATCTCATACAACCCCTCCCGCGAGGCCCCGAAGGCGACGCAGGCCCTGC
>JAPDJZ010000094.1 GCA_029258815.1 archaeon | reverse complement strand
GTCTCGACCGAGCGGCCGCGGGGCTTCTAGCGAGCTTTGGATATATCGGGATGTTCCTAGGAGCGCTTTCCAGCGGGTTCATAGCGGACAGGATCGGGAGGAAGCTAACCATGATCCTCATGGTGGCGGTCGGCTCGCTCTTCACGGGGCTCTGCGGAATCGCGCCCGACTACCCGAGCATGGCTGCCCTGAGGCTCGCGGCCGGATTCGGCCTAGGAGGAACCCTGCCACTACCCGGGGTCTACATGAGCGAGTATCCGCCAGCGAGATACCGCGGAAGATTCGTGGGGCTCGTCGAAACCTCGTGGGTTTACGGCGCGATACTATCCGTCGTATTCGGCTACATCCTAATCCCGGAATACGGCTGGAGGGCGGCCTTCAACGCCGCATACATGCCGCTAGCCCTAATCCCGCCCCTCGCGATACACCTACCCGAATCGATTCGATTCTTGGAGAGGAGGAACAGGCTGGATGAGGTCAAGTCCATCCTAGTCCGCCTCGGGATAATCGGGAGGGGGGAGGAGGTGGAGCTAAAGCCCTCCGAAGCTCCCAAGCTAGGGTTAGGAGAGCTGTTTAAGGGCGGCTACCTCAGGAGGACGATAATCCTCTGGATGCTGTGGGCAGCCCTAGTCTACACCTATCACGGGATCTTCATCTGGCTTCCATCGATCTACGCGAGTCCAAGATTCGGGTTCACGATCGTGAAATCTCTTGAATGGGTTCTGATAGTAACCCTGATTCAGGTTCCCGGATACTACAGCGCGGCCCTCCTCCTCGATAAAGCTGGTAGGAAGGCGATCCTAGCATCATACCTGATCGTAGCCGGGGTCGCGTGCCTGCTCCTCTCGACAGCCCAATCGATAACCATGATCCTGCTCTATAGCTGCGTGATAAGCTTCTTCAACCTCGGAGCTTGGGCGGGCCTCTACACCTATACGCCCGAGCTGTATCCGACCGAGCTTAGGGGGACGGGGTCGGGCGCCGCCGCGAGCATAGGGAGGCTCGCTGGGATCCTAGCCCCATATCTAACCGGATACCTAATGCAGGTATCCGGCGGAGAAATCTTCTACGCTTTCTTGGTCTTCGCGATGGTTCATCTACTCGCCGGAGCCGTTGTTGGAGCGCTTGGGGAGGAGACCAAGGGTAGGAGGCTTGAGGAGATTTCTAAAGCGGTTTAATATGCTCTGGCGACGTAGACGACGAACCTCGCGCCTCCTCCGCAGACTACGCACCTGCCCTTAGGCGTTTCAGCTATATCGTATCTCTCCCCCCTGATCTCTCCACCCGCTTCCTCCTTCAACCTCTCAGCGCACTCGACCTCCCCGCACCACTCGATCCTAGCTATCCTCCTATCCCTCAGAATCTTCTTCACCTCCTCGACGCTCCCGGCGTCCGAGATCAGGCTAAGCATCATCCTCCGGCTCTTCTCGAGCAGATTCGCCTCGATGGACCTCATGAGCTCCTCCACCTTGGATGGAAGCTCCTCGAAGGAGACCTTAACCCTCTCGAGGGTATCCCTCCTAGCGACCGTCGCGGAATACTCCGCAACCTCCCTAGGCCCGACCTCGACCCTCACCGGAGCGCCCATAAGCTCCCAGTGGTAGAACTTCTCGCCCGGCGTAACGTCCTCCCGATCGTCCAGCGCCGCCCTCCACCTGCCCGCGAGCGCGCCCCTTATCTTCCCGGCGTATTCGTAGATCTCCCTCTCCTGACCCTTGAAGGGTATCGGGACTACGACCACCTGAACCGGCGCTACGATCGGGGGTAGGACGAGGCCGTGATCGTCTCCATGCTGAGCTATTATCGCCGCCAAAACCCTACTGAACCCGAGGCCATAGCAGGTCTGGTACGCCGTCCCCCGGCTCCCATCCCTCTTCTCGAACTCTATCCCATAGGCTTTAGCGAAGTTCCTCCCAAGGTTATGTATGGTCGCCACTTGGTTCACCTTTCCGTCGGGGTTCCACGCGTCGAAGGCGAGCGAGTAAACGGCTCCGGCGAACTTATCGAAGTCGGGCCTCTTGAAGATCATGTAACCTATCCCAAGCCTCTCTAAAACCTTCTGATAGATCTCGAGAGCCTCCCTGACCTGCCTCTCGGCGTCGCTTGGGCTCTCATGAACCGTATGAGCCTCATTCCAGGGAATCTCCCTAACCCTATAAAGCGCTCGGGTAGCCTTAGTCTCCCTCCGATAGACGTTAACGCTCTGGTAAACCTTCAGAGGAAGATCGGCGTGGCTTCTAATCCAGAGCCTGAACATGGGATACATTATCGTCTCCGACGTCGGCCTGATTATCAGCTTCTGCTCGCCCGATCCCTGATCGATCACGAAAACCTCCCTCGAGAAGCCCTTGATGTGCTCGGCCTCCTTTCCGAAGAGTTCTTCGCTCGTAACTAGGGGGAAATACATCTTCCTGTGGCCCGTCTTCTCGAGCTCATCCTCTAGAAGCTCCCTAATCTTATCCATGATATAGGCGCCGTTCTCCATGTAGACTATGAAGCCCTTAACCGGAAACCTGTTATCAGCTATCCTAGCCCTGAGGATCAAGTCGTCGAACCAGGCCGAGAAATTCTCGAACTTCTTCGCCGCCTGAACGCTCATAGTTTCAAGCTATGCAGAGGAATTTCGCCATATATAGCCTATCCTCCGCAAGCCGCCGAGCCGCGAGAAGCCGTTGAGCGGTTCCGGAAGCCTTCCTTACCTCCTCTCCCAAGCCTTCAAAGCGGCCTCAGCCATGTCGGAGAGAACTCTCTTGGGATCCTTGGCTTTTACGTAGGCGCTCGCTAGGAGAACCCCCTCGGTTCCAAGCTCTATCGCCTTCGCCACGTCGTCCCCGGCCGAGATCCCGGCTCCGCAGAGAATATGAACCGACGGGTTTATCCTCTTAACCGCCTCAACGGCTCCGACGACCACCTCGGGCTTGGCCTTCGAGACGGGTATCCCGGTTCCGATGAGCTCGGGAGGCTCTATCGCTAGAGCGTCCGGGCCTAGGGCCGTTCCCGCCCTAGTCGTCTGGACCGTGTCTGTGCAGAGAAGCGATATCAAGCCGTTCTCCCTAAGCCTTTCTAGGATCATCCCGATATCCGCCAGTCTAAGCCTGCGCTCCGAGTGGTTTACGATCGAGCCTGCGGCTCCAACGGCCTTAACGTCCTCGGCTATTATCGACCCTGTGTGGCTTCCGGGCTTATATGGGTCGACGTGCTGGGCGAAGACCGGTATCTCGACTTCCTTCACGACCCTCCCGAGATCTAGGAGCGGGGGAGCGACCATGACCCCGACGTCGTATTCCTTGGAGACCTCCTCGGCGATCCTAGCGAGCTTTAGGGAGTTCTCGCCGATGGCCTCGAGATAAGTCTTGAAGTTCAGGGCGATTAGAGGATATTTCAGCTCCATGGCCGTAGCCTAGAACCGGCGACTGATAAACATGATCCCACGCGAGCCTAGATCCGCGCCTTCGCCCTGCCGGCTCTCCCGCCGGGCACGAGCTTATCGCAAAATTGCTTCAGATAGTTCAGGAAGCTCCTCGGATCCGCGATCTCCTCCGAGACGAAGAGGCTTATCAGGCTGGAGGGGACGATCTCGAAATAGGGGTTCAGAATCGAGATCCTCTCGAATCCTCCGTAGACCTCCTCGGGCGGGTGGAGCTCCGGCGAGAAGCCGTGAACGGCGGCCTTCCAAGAATCGGTTACGATGTTCAGGGGCACCTCGAGTTGCTTCGCCGCGAGGGCTATCATCCTAGATCCGATCTTATTGGCGATCGAGCCGTCGTCCAAGATGGCGTCGCAGCCCAACACGACGGCGTCCACAGGCTTCCTCTCCAAGACGTAGGAGGCCGCCGCGTCGACTATCAGGACGACCCTAAGCCCTCTTCTAGCAAGCCTCTCCGCGAGTCTTCTTCCCTCGTAGCCCGGCCGCGACTCGGTAACGTAGACCTTCAGCCTGTCGTTCTCCTCGGCCGCGGCCGCGACGGTCGAGCTGTAGCTGTGGGTTAGGATGCTATCGTATCCTCCCAGAACCTCCCTAGCGTTCTTGAGAACCTTCCTCAAGCTCTCCTTATACTCGCCTATGGCCGCCCTCACGGCCTCGTCAACGGCTTCCTCGACGCCGACCCCCCTAGAAACGTATTCGGATGCTAGGCTCTGTATCCTATAGGCTATGTTCGCTATCGAGGGCATGCTCGGCCTAGCGCCGGCGAGGAGCTTCGTAAGCCTCCTAACGGCTCTAAGGCTAGGCTTCTCCTTAACGAGCTTGAGATAGGCGTTCGCGGCCTTCAGGGTGAGCTGGGACGCGCCGCTCGAGGAGTCCTCAACTATCTCGCTGATCAGCTCGTCGAGCTTCAATCTCCCCTAGAGCTGGCGGGCGGCTATTATTAAGCTGTTTCCATCGCTACTTCACCTGAATTATCTTAACGAGGTGGACGGGCTCCATCCTCATCCCGTAGGTTAGGACGACTATGGGCTTCTCCGGCTCGATCTCCCCCTCCGAGAGCCTCCGCTCGAGCTCGCTCAACCCCTCCTCATAGGTTTTCGAGGATACCTCGACCGTCTCCACTCCCCGAATCAGGGTGAGCCTCCTAAGCGTCCTCTTAACCGGAGACGCGGAGATTATCGGGCACGCGGGCTTGAAGCTCG
>JAPDJZ010000147.1 GCA_029258815.1 archaeon | reverse complement strand
GGCCGTGGAGCTCGGGATACTGTAGCCCGCCAAACTAACTCTTATATACGCAGCTCGAGATGGAATCACCATGGTCAAGTTCGGAGTCCACCTATTCCTCTGGACGGAGAGGTTCGATAACTCAACCCTCCACCTGATAGAGAAGGCCAAGAGGATGGGGTTCGACGGGGTCGAGGTTCCGCTGATGGAGCTCGAATACATAGACGTCGAGAAGACTAGAAGCGAGCTCAAGAAGCACGACGTCGAGTTTCTGGGATCCGTCGGGCTTCCGAGGGACAAGGATATAACCAGCGATGACGAGGAGACGAGGAGGAGGGGGATAGAGTTTCTGAAGAAATGCGTGGACGTAACGGCTCAGCTCGGCGGGGACGCTATAAACGGCGTGGTGTACATCGCTTGGGGTAAGATAGTCGGGAGGCCGAGGACCGAGGAGGAGTGGAGGAGGAGCGTTGAAGCCCTAAGGGAGGTCTGCAAATACGCTCGAAGCTATGGGATAAGCTTGGGAGCGGAGCCCGTGAACAGGTTCGAGACCTATTTCCTGAACACGGCGGAGGACGCGGTCAAGCTCTGCAAAGACGTGGGGGAGCCCAACATGAAGGTCCACCTAGACACCTTCCACATGAACATCGAGGAGAAGAACTTCTACGACCCGATAAAGAGGGCGGGAAGCCTCCTATACCACTTCCACTGCTGCGAAAACGACCGGAGCATACCCGGAACCGGCCACGTGAACTGGGATCAGGTCTTCCAAGCCCTAGCCGAGATAAACTACGATAGATGGCTCGTAATAGAGTCGTTCACCCCCGAGATAAAGAAGGTGGCGGCGTCGACCGCGATCTGGAGGAAGCTCGCCCCGGACGCCGACACGATCGCGAGGGACGGGCTGAAGTTCATAAAAGGCATGGCCGGGAAATACCTCAAGGGCTAAAGCCGCCGATCCGCGGAACTCCCCCAAACCTCTTTCCCGACCACCCTAGAGTAGCAAAGATTATAGCCACGCCGGCGGATTGGTTGACGGAATGAAGAAGCTGATCGTAGGGGTTCTGATCGCCGTGATCCTAGCGTCCTCGCTTCTAGCGCTCTATCTGGGCGTCGTTCAGAAGCCCGAGGAGAAGACGGCGGAGAGGGCTTTCAAGCTGGTGAGCCCGGCTTTTCGAGACGGCGGAGAGATTCCCAGAAAGTACACCTGCGAGGGGCTGGACATATCTCCCCCTCTGAGCTGGAGCGGCCACCCGCTGGAGACGAGGAGCTTCGCCCTAATAGTCGAGGACCCCGACGCCCCGGGAGGGGTTTTCACCCACTGGATAGCCTATAACATACCCGCGGACGTGAGCGAGCTGGAGGAGGGGGTTGAGAAGGCAGAGAAGCTTCCGTCGGGGATCATGCAGGGGGTGAACGACTTCGGGGAGATAGGCTACGGAGGCCCGTGCCCGCCCCCCGGGAAGCCCCATAGATACGTGTTCAAGCTTTATGCTCTCGACGCGGTTCTCGACCTCGAGCCGGGAGCCTCAAAGGATGAGGTTCTGAAGGCCATCAGCGGCCACGTCCTCGCGAAGGCCACCTTGACGGGCCTCTACTCCAGATCGGGTTAAGTTAGCCGGGGAGCCGGAACCCTTAATAAATTGGCTTTGATCTAGCGGGGTAGGCCGAGGGCAGGTGACCCGGGATGGGTAAGCGGATTAGGGCGCAGAGGATTGGCAGGGGATCGTCGACCTTCAAGGCTTCCCTTAGGCGCAAGTATGAGGTGGGCTATCCGGCTCAGCTAATCTCGAGGAGCAGGCTTATAGTAGGAGCGGTGAGGAAGCTGGATCACGACCCCGGTAGAGGCGCGCCCGTCGCGATAATCGGCTTGGAGGACGGCGAGGACTTCCCGGTCGTGGCCGTCGAGGGGATGCACGTCGGTCAGCTGATCCAGATGGGGGAGCAGGCGCCCATAAGCCCCGGGAACATCCTGCCCTTGGGGAGGATTCCGGAGGGAACCCGCATCTCGATGATAGAGCATAAGCCCGGGGACGGGGGAAAGCTCGTGAGGGCGCCCGGAACCTACGCTACCGTAACGGCCCAGCTTGGAGATAAGACGATAGTATCCCTGCCGTCGAAGAAGGTGATGGAGCTGAGCTCTAAGTGCCTAGCAATGATAGGGGTCGTCGCCGGAGGGGGGATGAAGGATAAGCCATTCCTAAAGGCGGGCAAGAAATACCACTGGATGGAGGCGAAGCATAGGCCGTATCCGAGGGTTAGGGGGGTGGCGATGGTCGCGGCGCTCCACCCATTCGGGGGAACCCGGAAGAAGCTCGGAAGGCCCGAAACGGTCTCGAGGAACGCTCCGCCGGGAAGGAAGGTCGGATACATCGCGGCCAAGCGGACGGGCAAAAAGAAGAAGTAGCCTTTATCAGCATCGGCGGGAAATAGTAGCGTGATGAGCGAGGAGCCGAGCATAAGGTCTAGAAAAATCGCCGAGAAGCTTGTTGAGAACCTACTCAAAGTATTCGGTGAAAAGCTCGTCTCGGTAGCGCTATTCGGCTCCGCCGCGAGAGGAGAATCAAGAGAAGATTCGGATATAGACCTTCTGATAGTGATCGAAGACCTGCCGAAAGACAGGTTCGAGAGATACGAGCTCTATCGTGAAGCTGAGGAGAGGCTGGGAGATGAGGCCTTCAGAATCTCGCCAATATTGAAAACCCCGGAGGAAGCCTCCAGAATAACCCCTCTATATCTAGATCTAGTGGAGGATTCCATAATCCTATACGATAAAGGCGGCTTCATGAGGGGGATCCTCGAGAGGCTCAGGAGAAGGCTGAAAGAACTTGGAGCAAGAAGGGTGAGGAGGGGTAAATGCTGGTACTGGATTCTAAAACCCGATCTGAAGTTCGGGGAGGTCATAGAGATTGAATAACTTAGAAATGGCTGAACAATATCTCAAACAATCGGCGGTTAGGATCAAACACGCGTTAACGGCCTTACGAGATCGGGAATATCCGTATGTCATTAGGCAGTCTCAAGAAGCGGTGGAGCTAGCTCTGAAAGGGGCTCTGAGGCTCATCGGGGTGGAGCCGCCGAAATGGCACGACGTGGGCCCCCTCCTAAAAGAGTTCAGGGAAAAATTTCCGGACTGGTTCGAGAGGAATATCGACATGTTTGCAAGCATATCGAGGGAGCTCAGGAGGGAGCGTGAGCCGTCTATGTATGGAGATGAGGAGACGGGAACCCCGCCATATGCACTATACTCGAGGAGGGACGCTGAACGCGCATTGGAGAATGCGAAGTTTGTGGTCGAGAGCTGCCAGAAGCTCTTAGAGGAGTGGAGGGCGATCTCGGGCCGAGGCTCAGGTCGGGAAAGCTAAATCCTTATATGGCCGCATGCGAAGAACCCGGCCGTGCCGAGGGAGTTCCTTTACAGGGGCTACAGCTTAGAGGACCTCAAGCAGATGAGCATGGATCAATTCATAAGGCTACTGCCGAGCAGGCAGAGGAGGAGCCTGATGAGAGGTCTTAACCACGTCCAGCTGAGGCTGCTCGAGAAGGTGAGGGAATATAACGAGATGATTAAGCGGGGGGAGAAGCCCAAGAAGCCCATCAAGACCCACGCGAGGGACATGGTGATCCTGCCGGAGATGGTGGGGTTAACGATCCACGTCTACAACGGGAAGGAATTCGTCCCGGTCGAAATAAGGCCCGAGATGATAGGCCACAGGCTGGGAGAATTCGCGCCGACATGTAAGCAGGTGAAGCACGGAAGGGCTGGAGTCGGCGCCACCAGAAGCTCGATGTACGTCCCCCTCAAGTAGGCAGAATATCCTAGCTCCCGAATACTCTATAATCATCCCTGAGGACTACGCCGTATCTCATGGCCTCGACCGCGAGGCCGGCTCCCCTATCAACCAGCCTCCTAAACTCTTGGAGAGTTAATGGTATGACCTCGTAGCCCGGGGGAAAATCTATCCGCGCGAGCCTCCTGAGGGGGTTTCCCCGAAACTCGGATATCACGATTACGTCCACATCGCTCCAGAGGTTGAAGTCTCCGCGAGCATAGCTTCCTATCAGGATCGCCGTGGCCTTGAATGGAAGGCTTCTAGCCCACCTCCTCGCCTCATCGATAATCCTCTGCCTTAAGCGCCTTCTCTCCTTAACGACCTCCATACCCCCTCAACCCACCTCAAGACCTCCTCCGCGGCTCTAATAGCCTCCTCGGCATCGGAGCGCGTGTAGTATTCGTGGGGCGATCCCTCGGCCCAAGCATTCGGATACCTCGTGGGCACATAAAGCTTATCGAGGGCTTTAGCATGCTCGATAAGCTCCTCCCCCGACTCCAGACCCTTATCTCGAAGCTCTCTGAGAAGCCTCGATAAGCTATGGCCGTGGCCTAGTAAGCCCAGCCCATGGTGGAGCGCCTTGAGGGAGAACTCCGCCGACTGCTGAGCCTTGAAGCACGCCCAGTTATAGTCGCCGCGCTCAAGATCCCCCCTAGCGGACTCGAGCGTCTTCCTCGCCATGCTAATCCACCTAGAATACTCGGCCTCATCGAGCATTCTAGAGATCGATAAAGGTTCTCCCTCCCTTCAGATATATGTTGCTGGAAGCGGCCCCGAGGAAAGGGGGCTTAACCCGGCTCTAACGCTTCAGAAAGGAAGACCGGGGGCTTCGGCGGGCTATGCGCGTGGCGCTTGCCTAACGGTAATAGTCTTTCGGAA
>JAPDJZ010000039.1 GCA_029258815.1 archaeon | reverse complement strand
CGACGATAAAGGTGGTTAGGGAGAGCGGGGCCGGGGCCAAGGCCCTCGAGATAGTCGCCAGAACAGCTCAGAGGCTCTACCACGCATACCGGGATATGAGGGCTAGGCTTAGGTTCTACGAGCTGGTGAGCATGGCGGCCGGCCCGGTCGTCCTCCTAATGAGCTTCGCGATAACCCGGCCCCTAAAGGAGTTCGCGGCCAAGTATATGCCCGCCGGCGCCTCGGGGCCAGCCGCGCTCTCCGCGCCGCAAATTTTCGGCGGAGTGGCCTTGGAGGGGCTTGGGGCGCTCCTACTCCCGGCGGCCGTAATCCTCGCTCTCTTCCTCGGGCTCGCGGTCTCGAAGCTCTGCGACCATACGGTCGCCGTTACCTGGAGGCCGGGGGTCGGGATCATAGCCGCCACGTTAATATACTTAGCCTTATTACCGTATTGGTGAGTTGTTGAAGTAGGCCATGAGCCTCCCTGACGCCGCGTTTCTAGCGCTTCAGAGGATCGACGTTCTGGCCGGTTTAATCGCAGCGGCAGCCATCGCCGCCTTCTTCATCCTGAGGAGGCGGGGGAGGGCGGGCGCTAAGAGCTCCGGCTCCGAGGAGCTTATCAGGATGGTTGAGGAGGGTATGGAGCGGGATAGGAAGCAGAACTCGGTCGGGAAGGGGCTTGGGGAGGAGGATCTCCCGGGGATCGAGGCGAGGGTTCTCGACGCGCTTAGGGGTAGCGGGGTGCTTAAACCTATCCCTATGCCGGCGAGCAGAGAGGGGGGCGACTACCCCGAGGTGGTCGGGGTATCGTGGAAGCAGGCTAGAGAAGCCATCGAGAAGCTTATCGAGAAGGGGCTGGCGTTTGAGACCGAGCACGAGTTCTCGGCTGTCTCATGCCCGATCTGCGGATCATGCTCCCAGATAGCCCTCCTCTCGTGCAGGAACTGCGGCTCATTCAAGGTCGAGGAAGTGAAATACTATAAGCATTCATGCGGCTTCATAGGGCCCGAGTCGAGCTTCAGATCCGGCGGAAGGCTCGTCTGCCCTCAGTGCAAGCTCGAGGACGGGATCGAGGTTTATTATAGGAGATATCGATGCGGGGACTGCGGAGCGGAGTTCGAGGAGCCGAATATAGCTTTCAAGTGCGGGTCCTGCGGATCGCTATACGATGAGCGGACCATGGAGATTAAGCCGTTTAGGCGGGTCGAGTCGTCGCGCGAGATGCTCGACGAGTATGAGAGAGTTAGGAGGGGCCTCGAGGCGGAGATCGAGAAGCTTAGAGCCGAGGGGTATGTCGTGGAGAGGGGGGCGAGCCTAGCCGGCGAGTCGGGGGTCGTCCATCAATTCGACGCCGTTGCGAAGAAGGGCGATGAGAAGATAGCCTTGACGGTCTCCTTTGGGGAGCCCGTAACCCAGAGCCTCATAAGGCTCGGCATCGCGAAGAGCGATCTAAAGCTCCGCGAGATAATCCTCGTAATAGGTAGGAAGGCGGATCCGACCGAGAAGGATTTCGCAAAGTCTCTAGGCATAAGGATCGTGGAGGCTTTGGAGTAGCTCTCCGCTCCTTCTCCTCTTCGCAACGAGCCTTCGCGCGACCAAGATTATCACCAGCACGGCTATCAGGGCTGCGAGGTAAGGCATCATCGAGGTGAGCGCCGAGATTTGGATCATGAAGCCGGGAAGCCTTATCACGTCGAGCTTTATCACGAGGAGCTGGCCTGGATAGGCGTATCCCCAAGCCCTTGCGGACCCGTATCTAGCGTCGACCTGATACGTCGGCATGGGCGGAAGCTTCGTGAAGGTTAGGATGCCGCTGGCTCCCGTGGATTCTTCGCGGAACACCGCGCCCGACATGGAGACCTTAACCCTCGCGCCCTCAACCGGGTTTCCGAGGAAGTCGACAACCTTGACCGAGATCTGGGAGCGCTTCACCTCGACCGTTATCACGTCCCCCGAGAAGGTTACGTTCCTCGAGATTATCGCGAACTTCGCCCCGGGGTAGTTGACCCTGAGATAGTAGTCGCCGAATAGCATGTCCTCGAACCAAGCCTTTCCCTCCTGGTCGGCTACCGACCCGTAGCTCCTATTGTCCAGAAGCCTCTTCAGGAGCACGGGCGCCTCGGCGATGGGGGATCCATCCTCCCAGACGAATTTCAGCGTGAGCCTTCCGATCGGGAGCCTGAGGGAGCTCATCTCAGCGAGCTCGGCGACGGCGAGCCTCCGCTCAACTATCGTAAGATTCTCCTCCCACAGAATCGTTAGGTTGCACTCCCCATCCGGGACGAGCTCTAGGGTTATGAGGTCGCTGGGAGCCTGCGGGGTGTGAACGGCGCCCAGGGGGTCCACGAGAATCCACCAGACCCTAATCGCCTTATCGTCGGCCGTCCTCAGCCTGAGCCTGATGTCGTAAACTCTCGCTAGAACATCCTCCACGATCGAGCGATCGACGTTCACCCGATCCGAATAAACCTCTACCCCGCGCCAGAAGACCTTCAGCGGGTAGGCTCCGGCCGGGATCCCGGCGAAGGCGACCATCCCGCTATCGTTTGCCTTAACCTCGAGAGGGCCGAAGATCACGGTCGCGTTCCCCAGCGGCCTCTGATTCATGGAGTATATCTTGAAGGCGGCGGAGTGTATCGGAATCTCTAGAAGGTTTCTGGAGCCGGGCTTGAAGGCCCCCGACGCCTCGGCGCAGGATCCGAAGACCTCGGAGCAGTTTACGGCTTTAACGAGGTATTCCCGGGCCGGGAGCCTGCTAACGTTTAGGAAGCCGGTTCTGGAGTATTTCTCGACTGCCGGTATCCTGCCCTCCGGATCCGTCAGCTTGAAGCTTGCTCCCACGGGGTTCCCGCCGCTGTCAACTGCTTGAACCACTAGGTCGTCGACGGGGAGGACGAGCTCGTAGTGCGGCTTCTTGGGCTCCGGGGCTATGGTCGGGTGGTATCCGACCCAGATCCATTCGTCGTAGAGCTTCTCGCCCATCCAGTAGGCTTGGAGCGTATGGTTTCCGTTCGGGACGAGCTTGTAGACTGCTACCCCGTTCTCCGCGACCCGCTTAACCCCGTCTAGGAAGGTTATCGAGCCGTTAAGCCTCCGACCCCTTAGGTCGAGAACATCGACCTGGACGTTGAAGACCTGCGTCTTGAGCGCCTTCGAGGCCGCGAGATCGTAGGCGGAGTAGTCCCCTAGATGGATCAGCGGAGATTCTTGAGCGAATAGGCTGCTATTCCAGTAGACCCTTATCTCGTAGTCTCCCTCCCTAAGCCTCCCTATCCTTATCGTCCCGTTCTCCGGCGTTACGTATTCCCTCACCTCATAGTAGTGGATCAGCCTCCGGATCACGACCCTCGCTCCGGCTATGGGCTCGACCCCGTCGTGGGTCGTTACCGTTAGGTTAAAGCTCCGGTATGGGTTTATCTCGAAGGAGCCGATCGGCTGATAATTCTCCAGCGTGTAGTCCAGCCAGCCCGGGTAGTGAACCCTAAGATCCACGGCGGGCTTCAGGGTCCGCTCCTCCGGGAGTATGTCGGGGGGTATGAAGACATCGAACTCCACGATGGTCGACGAGCCCGGGCTATGGCCTTGGAGGATGTAGTCTATCGGGTTGAACGCCTCGAGCTCGAGGTTCATATCGCTTTTAGAGCCGAATTCTTTTCCTGAGTAGCTCTCCCATGGAAACCAGAGGAGGGCGTAGTAGATCTTTATGGCCTTACCGGAGCAGGCGCCGAATATCTTCAGCTCGGCGTCGTGGTATATCATGCCGCCGTAGCCGTGGGAATAGCTTATGCTAACGTTAAACCCCTTTATCAGATCGTCCTCCCACATCTCCTCGGCCCTCTCGATGATGGCGTTCAGGGCGTAGTCTGGTATGTCGTCGAACTCGAAGACCTCCTCCTGGATCCTGGCGGAGCAATCCATGTTCGTGAGATTTATCCTGATCACCCCCCACTCCCCCATGTAGAGATCCGAGGGAAGGAGCTCCAATCTGAAGCTCCAAGTCGGCTGAGCTTGAACCCGGGGGATCAGGCCTAGATGCAGCGCGGCCAGGGTCATCACCAAGAGAAGCGGGACGCAGGCCCTCAAACCCGGCACCTCGACCGATAGGATTAAGCTGCCCCGGCTTAAGATAAGGTTTAGACTCGTGGGAGGGAGAGAAGCCTTATATACGCACCACGTACTCAATATTCAAGCGCTCCAGAGGCGAGGATAGATGCGGAAGCCTGTCTCCCCTTCGTTCGGTGGGCGCTTCGGCCTCTGGAGCTTTAGCTATCCCGGCTTCTACTATTTCGCCCTGGCGTGAGGCCAGGGCTCCGGACGAGTTTTCCCGTTTTGTTGGTGGTGTATATGTCTGGGGTCTACTCTCTAGGTTTTCCGGAGCATAGGCTTCGGCTCGGCTTGGGCCTGTCCGTGGGAATTGTTAGTGGAGGTGGTCGAGGTGGTTTCGGGGAAGCGCGTTAGGCTCTCCAGGATAACCGAGGATGGCAGGATGCTCTGCGTGCCGATGGATCACGGGGTTACCTCGGGGCCTATCAAGGGCGTCGACAGGATTCGGGAGACGATTCGGAGGCTCGAGGGCGCCGGGGTTACGGCCATCCTAGTCCATAAGGGCGTTTTGAAGAGCCTGACGGAGCCCGTAAAGACCGGGATCATCATGCACGCATCAGCCAGCACGAGCTTATCGACCTCGCCGAACTGGAAGGTTAGGGTTGCCTCCGTCGAGGAGGCCGTCAGGCTCGGGGCGGACGCAGTCTCCGTCCACGTAAACCTCGGGAACCGGG
>JAPDJZ010000164.1 GCA_029258815.1 archaeon | reverse complement strand
GACGGAGACTGCCACCTACTCTACTACAGGAAGGATGTTATGACGAACCCAGAATACCAGGAGGAGTTCAAGAAGAAGTACGGATACGATATGCCCATCCCGCCTAAGACCTGGGATCAGGTTAGGGACGTCGCGGAGTTCTTCAACGGATGGGACTGGGACGGAGACGGGGAAGACGAGTATGGAATCGCCTTCATCGCAAAGAGGGGAACCCAGGCTCAGTGGACCCTACTGGACCTAATAGCCCAGTACAACGTAATCCACGGGCCCATAACCAACTACACGGGCAACATGTTCTTCGACCTCGAGACCATGGAGCCTCTCATCGGAGAGCCCGGCGCCGTTGAGGCCTTGAAGATGCTGGCGGAGCTGGCGAAGTACGCTCCTCCGGGTCTGCTAGGCTACGGTTACAGCGAGTTCAGAGAGGCTTATGTCAAGGGCGGCGTCGCCGTTATAGGGATAGACTGGGGAGACGTTGGAATCATGGAGTGGATGGACCCCGCCTCCGTGGTTAAGGGTAAGCTCGGATACGCGAAGCTGCCGGGAGCCTCCAAGGTCTGGGATAGGAAGAACAAGACGTGGATCGAGAAGTATAACCAGAACAACTTCGCCGACTTCGGAGGATGGTGCATCGGGATATCCGTCCTATCGAAGAATAAGGAGGCCGCCTACGACCTAGTAAGATACCTGACGTCGCCGGAGGTCAGCTTAAAAGATGCCTCCGGGGTTCTCGGGTGCTGGGGCAACAACCCGTACAGGTTCAGCCACTTCGACGTAGACGAGTGGGTTAAGGCTGGGTTCGGTAGAGAGTCCGCCGAAGAGTATCTCGGCGTTATACGAGAGATTCTAAGCGACCCGTACTGTATAAACGACCTGAAGATACCCGGCAGGGTCGAATACTACGATAAGCTCGACGCCCACCTAGCCGAGTGCTTGGCTGGAACCGTATCTCCGGAGGACGCCATGGCGGCTGCTAAGGAGGACTGGGAGAAGATAACCGACGACCTCGGCAGGGATAAGCAGCTGAAGCTGTATAGAGAGTCTCTCGGCGTCGCTTAAACGCCCGGGAAAAATTAGATTTTTATTACATTCTTTTTTCATTCTTTTTGGCGGTGGTGCGGTTGGCGAGGCGTATTCCAGTCGGATGGCTGTTTATACTCCCGACGATCATATTCCTCCTAATAATGACCATATTTCCGCTCATCTGGTCTCTCGCCCTCGCGTTCTGCTCTTGGAAGCTTGCCAAGGGCGGGATAGAGTCTCACCCGGAGTTTATCGGTTTGGGAAACTTCCTAGAGGCGATAAACAGCGATAGGAGATATTGGAACGCCATGGGGTACACGTGGCTGTACACGGCCGTCGCGGTAACCTTGGAGTTCCTAATCGGTCTGGGGCTGGCGATACTCCTCTCCTTCAAGGAGTTCAGGGGGAGGAGGTTCTTCAGGGTGGCCTATCTAGTGCCCATGGCCTGCCCACCGCTCGGAGTGGCCTTCATGTGGAGGCTCCTCCTCCACGAGGACGTGGGGGTCTTAAACAAGATTCTAATGGCTATAGGCTTGGGGAGAATGAGGTGGATGACGGATCCGTGGACCGCCCGATTCGCGCTGATAATGGTCGATATATGGCAATGGACCCCCTTCATGTTCCTAGCGCTTCTTGCGGCTCTTCAAGCACTCCCGGTAGAGCCCTACGAGGCCGCTCTCATAGACGGCGCCTCGAGGTGGCAGATACTCCGATACATCACGATCCCCATGCTGAAGCCCGTGATAACCACGATACTCCTACTCAGAACGATAGACTGCTTAAAGCTGTTCGACTACGTTTACGGGATTACGAGAGGCGGGCCGGGCCTCTCGACCGAATCAGCCTCATACTACATCTACTTGGTGGGGTTATCCTACTTCGACTTCGGATACGCTTCAGCCCTATCCTACATCCTGCTCGTGATGATGCTAGCCCTATCCATGATGCTGATCCTTAGGCTGAGGAGGGGGATGTAATGGCTAAGAAGCGCAACTCGAAGGACATACTCGCCTGGACGCTGATAGGCATAATCTTGATAGCGTACCTAGCTTGGACGCTCTTCCCGTTCGCTTGGATGTTCATAACCTCGCTAAAGTCTAGGGCGATAATCTACAAGCCATACTTCATACCCTACTTCCAGTTTCAGCCAACCCTAGAGAACTGGTATAACGTTTTGAAGGGAGGCTACGGTCCTAGGGCGTTCATCAACAGCCTAGTGGTGGCCGTTCTGAGCAGCCTCCTAAGCCTGATCCTCGGAGCGCTCGAAGGATACGGCTTATCGAGGTTCAAGTTTAGGAAGTGGAAGAACCGGGACATCGCCGTCTTCATACTCTCCCAGAGGATGATGCCGCCCGTGGCCGTGATAATACCCTACTTCCTGATCATGAGAACCTTCGCGCTCCTCGACACCTGGTGGGCCCTGATCCTAGCCCACTCCGTCTTCAATCTACCGCTTTCGACGTGGCTCGCCATGGACTTCTTCAACGAGATACCCATAGATGTCGAGGACTCGGCGCTGGTCGACGGATGCACATATTGGGGAACGTTCCTAAGGGTCACCCTACCTCTATCGATCCCGGGTCTCGTCGCCATCTACATCCTCTGCTTCATCTTCTCCTGGAACGAGCTCCTCTTCGCCCTAACCCTAACCTATAACAAGGCGTACACGGTTCCCGTCCTGATCGCGGGGACCCTGGCCTTCCAGCAGATGGCTTGGTGGGATCTGGCGGTCTACACGACGCTGGCGATCATCCCCCCGGTCGTATTGGCCTTGATGTTCGAGAAGTACTTGGTTAGGGGGCTGACCCTAGGGGCCGTGAAGTTCTAGGCTCGCGGAAGACTTAAGTAAGATCCGAGCCCGGGTCCGCGCGGTGGCGAGCATCTTGGCGATGCGGCCTCCTAAGGTCGGGTTCATCCCCGTTAAAAACACGTTCTTCGGATTCCAGCTCGCGGAGGAAGCTCAGAGGCGGGCGGTAAACGCTTTAAGGAGGCTGAGCTTGGAGCTCGTCGTCGCCTCGGAGGAGGCGGTTAACCGGGTTGAGGACGCGGTTAAGGCTTCTAGGAGATGCGTCGAAGCCGACGTGGACGTCGCCCTAATCTTCTTCTCGAGCTGGGCGAACGAGGAAGTTCCGAACGCTATAGCCTCCGAGCTGGCCGACTACCCCATACTCCTATGGAGCATCCCGAAGCCCGAATCTCTTATCTCGCCCTGCGGGCTCATAAGCGCCTCGAGCAACCTGACGAGAATCGGCAGGAAGTTCGGATACGTCTTCGGCTCGATGGACGATCCGGAGACCTTAAGGAGGATCGAGAGCTACGCCCGGGTCTGCGCGGCGGCCAAGAGGCTTAGGAGATCTAGGATAGGGGTCGTGGGCTACAACTGCCCCGGAATGATAGACGTAACCTTCAGCGAGATCGAGGTTAAGAGGCTCGGCCCGCAGCTAGTCCACCTAAGCCTCGCGGAGCTGCTGGATAGATGCGAGTCCGTGGATGAGGGCAGAGCTGTGAAGGACGTGGAGGAGCTTGAGCGCAGGATCGGTGGAATAGAGGTTGGCAGGGAGAGCCTGATAAACGCGGTCCGCATGTATTACGCTCTTCGAGAGCTCTCAGACGAGCATAAGCTCGACGCGATAACCGTTAGATGCTGGCCCGAGCTCCGCGAGCAGCGCGGCCTAATACCATGCTACGGCCTATCGAGACTCAGCGACGAAGGAGTGATGGGGGCGTGCGAGTGCGATGTCCTCGGAGCCGCGACCCAGCTGATAGCCTACTGGCTCACCGGGATCCCGGCGTTCAACGGGGATTTCGGCGCGATATACCCCGAGGAGAACGCCATTCAGCTATGGCACTGCGGAGCCGCTTCGACGAAGCTTTCGGAAAGCCTTTCTGATATCCACGTAAGGTCGCATGCTCAGGTCGGCGTCGGGGTAACCCTGGAGTTCCCCCTCAAACCGGGTAGGGTTACGATAACTAGGATTACGAGGCCCGTGAACGGGAAATTTAGAATCCTGATAGCCGGGGGAGAGGTTCTGCGGCTCTCGCCCGAGGAGCGGGGAAACCCCGCGAAGGTAAGGCTTGACGATCCATTAGAAAGCTTTCTCGCCGCTCTCGTGAAGGGCGGCGTCGAGCATCATCTCATAGTGGCCTACGGGGACATCCGTAAGGAGCTATTCCTGCTGAGCGATGTTCTAGACTTAGAGCCGATAACGCCCTAAAGGGAAAACCTCTTTTTCTCACCTTTTCGAAAATACTTAAAAGATCTATGAGCAAACCCTTATTCGGCCTGAGGTGCGGATATTATGGTGAAGGAGATAAACGTTTTACCGGAATTCGAGAAAGGCGTCGTCAAGGTTGGCGGCGATATACCGAAGTTCGCGTATCAGGGGACCGTTAGAGGCGAGATCGAGGCTGGAAAGCTTACGAGGGATCTCGCGGTAGATCTGCTGAAGTGCATGCTCGCCGCTAGGAACGTCGAGGATATGCTCGTCGAGCTTAGGCTGAACAAGGGGAGATACGGGCCGGTGAGATTCCTGTATAGGGGGCCGACTCACCTATCGATAGGCCAGGAGGCGATGGCCGTCGGAGCTATATCGGCGATAACTCCCCAAGATTATATTACGAGCCATCATAGAGGTCATAGCGAGGCCGTCGCGAAGGGCTACTTCGCTCTGAGGGAGATGAGCGAAGAAGATCTCGTTAGATACCTTAGGAAGAACGAGGAGCTCGTCGGTTTTCTCGGGCTATCGATCGAGAGGACGGATAGGAGCTCCCTCTTCGAGGCCGCTCTCAGAATTCA
>JAPDJZ010000031.1 GCA_029258815.1 archaeon | reverse complement strand
CTAGAAAATCTCCCGAAGGCCCTCGAGAATCCGGGGGATCTGGAGGCTCGATACGCCCTGGGCCTCGGAACCGATCTCGGAGGCTACTCGATAATGCTCGGCGGGACGAGCGCGGCCCACCTCGGAAGCTTCTCGCTCGTGGACCTCCTACCCCATGGGAGGGCCTGCGCCATCCTAAACCCCTATTACACGGTCCTGTTCTCGCCGGCCATCCAAGACCAGCTTCGAGATCTAGCCGGGATCCTGAAGGCCGTGGGGCTCATGGGGGAGGCGGAGGGGCTCGAGGGGAGGAGGCTCGCCGAGGCCGTGGCCAAAGCGCTGATAAGCTTCGAGCGGAGGATAGGCTTCCCAACGAGCCTGAAGGAGGCCGGCGCATCCGAGAAGCACATCAGGAGGATGCTGGAGGCGGCGAAGGACCCCCAGCTCAGGATGAAGCTCCAGAACATGCCGATCCCGATGGACCCGGAGGCGGGGGACGTCGAGCGGCTAATGGAGCCGACCCTCTACGCGGCCTACACCGGAAACCTAAACCTAATCCCGAGGCTGGACTAGGAGAACCCTAAACCCCTTCGAGAAGGCGGAGAAACGGAATGAATGGCGCCGGGGGTGGGATTTGAACCCACGCGGCCCCGAGGGGCCACGGGCTATCTCTCAGGGGGCTCAAGGCCCGCGCCGTGGTCCGGGCTTGGCTACCCCGGCTCGCTTCTCCTATTCAGGTGCTCTGCTTTTAGATTTTCTGGGGCCGCATTAGCCTCTACTCTTCCAGCATCCGCGAGAGCTCTTTCAGCATCTTGCTTTTCTCTTTAAGGGCGGATAACAGCTTTTGAAGCTTTCTCGGATCTAGGTTTATCACTTCGTGAAGTCTATCGGGATCCTCGGGCAGATTATATGAGCTTAGCTTAAGACCTGATTCCCTGGCGGCGGCGAGAATCCATTCCTCAAACCTCGGGGATAGCATTATGAGCTCGTTTCCCCTCGAGTCGAGGCACAGCTTCAGCTTGACCGTCTCTAGAATCCGCATCTGGGAGAAGTTTTTCAGCTGGGGGGGTTGAAGGCTTCCAGGATCCTCGTCTATGATCCCCTTGCATCGTTTCCCGGATTTCAGCATTCTTTTGATCAGCCTGGCTTTTCCTCCCACATGTATCACCTTTCTCTTAGTCAGCGTCCTCACTAGCAGGGTGTCTGGCAGGCATTCCGCGAGATATCTCATAGATTTTTCACCGGCTACCACTCTTCGATCAAGGAGTTTATGTTCAGGAAGACATCTACATCGTATTCGAGGAGCTTTCCCAACGCATTGCCCGCGAACTGTTTCACCTTGGTCTCCCCATCTCGAAGATAGGTTACGAAGACGGAGACATCTTCCATAGAAGATTTCTCTATCACGGATAGGAGGAAGTAGGGATTATGGGTTGAGATGAAGTACTGATTCTGATTTCTATCCGACGCTATTAATTCGGCGAGATATCTCGTGTAGTATGGGAATGCGTGAGCCTCAGGCTCCTCGAAAACGATCACCGAGTTTTTATTCGAGAGAATCGCGGATAGGTGGAAGATGAGCCTTTGAAGCGTATCGGATAGGGTGAAGTAGGGAAGCGATATCACTACTCCATCTAGCTCCCTCTGAAACTCGAGCTTTTCTTCATGAGGCTTGGCCACGAGCTTCCAGCCGAATCTGCTTAGAAGATCCCTGACGACGGCTCTTATTCTGGGGTTGGTGAGCATCAGCGCTAGTAGGTTAGATCCGCTCGGCGGTAGAAGGAACCCCGATGGCTTATCGCTGTAGCTCTTTAAACTCCTGAACCTATAAAACTTGAAGGTCTTTAACCAGTCTTGCACCATTAGCTCTGCCGACCCGTAGTAGTCCGACTTGAATATCGGCGCCTGGTTCGGAAGGCCTCCGATGAACCTTCCGCTTCTAGGCTATCGTGATCGGCTTCTCGGCGAACTTTATTTCGATCTCGTTTTCGAGGGCCATGTTGAAGAATATGTTCGGCAGCGTCTCGAATCTGATGAACTCTTGGAGGCTTCCCCCATGGCCTAGGTAGGAGAGGAATCCTATGGCTTCTAGGATGTTCGATTTCCCCGTGTTCGGCTCTCCTATGAAGATGTTTATTCTCCTGCACTCTAGCTCAAGGGATTTTATCGATTTGAAGTTTCTTATAGTTAGGTTTTCTATCATTTCTTCGCGTGAAGTTTGAGGGGTTCCTTTTATAAGGTTTTGCGAGGGCGGCGCGGGGTGGGTTTAAAGCGTTCTCCCTAAGATGTTTCCTTGGAATGGCTGGGGGTTTTAGGTTTCTCGAGCATCTTAGCGACGTGTTTATCGAGGCTTGGGGGGATAGCTTGGAGGAGGCTTATGTTCAGGCCGCTAAAGCCTTCTACGAGACGGTCTCCTCGATGAGGGGGGTTGAGCCCCGGGAGGAGAGAGTGGTCGAGGCTAGGGGCGGGGATCTCCAAGAGCTCCTCTACGATATGGTCGAGAAGCTCATAATCCTATTCGACTCGGAGGGATTTCTGGCCGGCGTGATAGAGGCCGAGGGGATCGAGAGGAGGGGCGGCGAGTACGCGCTTAGGCTTAGGCTTAGGGGGGAGCCCTACGACCCGGCTAGGCATAGGCACGGAACCCACGTTAAGGGCGTAACCTATCACATGATGATGGTGGACGCGGAGTCCCCGGTTAAGAGGCTCAGGGTCCTCCTAGACATCTAGGGCGGGGAAGGGTTTCCGGGGGGATGAGCTCCGGGTTCGAGGCTCCCAGGCGGGGGGTTAGGATCGACGTCCTGATACCCTCCTCCTTCTCCTGGGAGGCTCAGAGCGCTCGGGATAGGATGCTTAGGCTCGGGCTTCTGGCCAGGGCCCTGGCGGCGGCTAGGGTCGAGACCCTTATAATCTATCACGAGGATCCCGGGAGCCCGGACGAGGAGAACGCGAGGCGGATAAAGCTTGTCATGGACTACCTCAATACGGCCCCCTACCTCAGGCGCAGGGTCTTCGGGCTCGTCCCCGAGCTCAGGTACGCTGGGGTCCTCCCTCCCCTAAACCTCCCGACCCACCCGGAGCGGCCGGGCCTGGATTATCCGCATTACCGGGAGGGGCTCGTGATCTCCTCGGGCTCTAGGTCGGTCGTCGAGGCGGGGTTGGGGAGGCCGATCAGGGTTAGGCGGAGGCTGGCTAGGGGCTCCAGGGTCTTCCTCAGGGTCGAGCCGGGGGAGAGGCCTAGGATAAGGGTTTATTCTTGGAGGAGGTGCCCCGTGTACCCGGGGTTCAGGACGGCGGTGGTGGGGGAGCGGATCCCGGAGATAGTGGAGGGCTATGACCTCAGGATAGCGACTTCTAGGAGGGGGAGGGATTTCAGGGAGGTCTCTGAGGAGCTTGGGGAGAAGCTGGGGGAGGGGCTGGGGCCTGAGGTGGCCCAGGAGGAGATAGGACAGGTGGTCGAGGGGATAAGGGCCAAAGAGGTGGCCCACAGGCTCGCCCGCAAATATGGCCTTCGCCTCCCCATCGTGGAGGGGCTCCATGAGATCATCTTCAGCAGGGCCGATCCCCGGGAGAGGGTTTATGAATTCCTCAGGTAGAGGTATGATAAACTTGAAGGAAGGCCCCTGAAAGGTATGAAGGGACCGGGAAAGAAGGCCCTCGAGGAGCCAACGGAAATAGAGCTGGAGCTGATGAAGGAGCAGGCCGGGGCCCTGGGACGCTCCGGCTGGAGGGTGGAGCGTTGTTTGAAGCGGATGGAGGAGCTGGAGAGGGAGATAGAGGAATTGAAGGAGAAGGGAAAGATAGGGGAGGCGAACCGCCTAATAGAAGAGTTCAACCGCCTCCGCGAGGAGGCGCGGACCTATCTCCATTATCTGGTGATCCACCGGGAGGCGGTGGGATTCAGGCGCCATCCGAACCTGGAGCGCCTCTATCCCATACCCGATAAGAGGTCTCCCATCGCCGATGGAGTACGAGAGGATAATAACCCATAACGACATGGATGGGGTGGTATCGGCCGCCCTCTGCTCCTTTGCCCTGGGGGTGGAGAAGTTCGTGTTTGCAGGGCCGGGAAGCATCATCCGGGGGGAGATCTCGGTGGGGGAGAAGGACGTGGTATGCGACCTTCCCTACCCCCTCCTCTGCGGCCTCTGGTTCGACCACCACCAGGGGAACCTGGAGGACCTGGGATACCGGGGGATATCCCGGGAGCAGATCAGGGGGCGTTTTGACCTGAAGGACAGCTGCAGCCGGGTCATCTGGGAGTACTTCTCGGAGCAGGGCGTGACCTTTCCGGCCTATCTCGAGGAGACGGTAAGGGAGACCGACATCATAGACAGCTTCAAGTACTCTTCTATCGAGGAGTGGAGGAAGGAGACCCCTGGGAAACTGGTGGATTTCTCCATTAAGGCCTCCGATCCCGATCTGAGGAGCAAGCACCGTTACATGAGGGAACTGGTCAGGTGGATAAGGGACCATCCCCTGGAGGAGATCGTCCACTTCCCTCAGGTGCAGAGGCGCATAGAGAGCTACCGGGAGGAAGAGGAGAGGATGCTGCGCCTGATCCGGGAGGACTCCTCCTTTCTGCCCTATGATGAGGGGAAGGAGATCATCCTCATAGACCTCACCCGGCACAATCGGCGCCCGCGAATCATAAAGAACCTGGCCTACCTCCTCTACCCCCAGGCCCTGGCCGTCCTTGAGATCCATAACCTCTACGACCGGGGGGTAAAGACCACAAACCTCTCCCTCTCCATGTCCCTGAGCATCAACCTGAACAACCGGGACCACTCCAAGGACCTGGGGGAGATCATGAGGACGCTCAATATCGGCGACGGACACAAAGGAGCGGCAGCGGGGACGGTGTACGCGAAGGGGAAGGCCGAGATGCTCAAGAAGAAGGAAGAGGTGCTGAGGAAGATCTACGAGCTATGGAAGTCCCAGGGATAAAGGAGAAGGTCGAGCGGCTGAAGGAAATC
>JAPDJZ010000136.1 GCA_029258815.1 archaeon | reverse complement strand
AGTGAGGAGGAGATCAGGGCCGTGTGAGCCGAGACCCCGTGGACGATCCTAAATCCTATCCCCGTTCTAGCGGCTTCTAGGATTAACGTTAGGTGGGTTGTGGCGATCAGCGGGTCTCCGGGTACGAGTACGCATACGTCGCCTTCCCCCGCCTCCTCGACTATCCTCGAAGCTCCTTCTTCGAGTAGGCTTCGATCGGCCTCGATCAGCTTTTCTCCGAACTCCCTTCTTAGATAGTTGAGTAGGCTTTCGTCGATCGGGCTCGTGTAGGTGTCGAGGTAGATTTTATCTGATCTTGCGGCGGTTTCCAGAGCTCCCTTTGTTAGGTAGTTTACGCTTCCAAGGCCCATGCCGACTAGGTGTAGGGTCATGTGGTCGATCACCTCGATTCGCGTTCTAGCTTATGCTTTAGAAGGCCGTGGGCCGCGAGCCTAGCTATTCTAAGCGGCTCGGGTATCCTGCCGAAGAGGGTGTACCGGTCCACCAGCTTGGCGGCTTCGTCGAGATCTATCCCCACGGCTCTCACGTAGAGTTTGAGCCCGTTTCTATTCGTTAGCTCGATTCTAGGCCCGTTCCTCTCGTAGATCTCGACCCTCTTCTCCCAGTCCCGCGGGAAGTATTTGATGAAGTATTCTCTTATTCCTGTGCTCGGCCTATAGCTTAGGGAGATTACGGGTAGCCCCGTCTCCTCGTGTAGCTTGTTTAGGTCGATTACGTTGAACCAGCTTATTATGCACCCGTTCAGCATTAAGGCGAGTATGTCCTCCCTCTCGAGGGAGCGGTACATTTCTAGGATCTTCTCGGTCGCGTCCAATCCCCCGACCGTGCATTCCCCGAAGACTATTCCGTCGATTATCATGTCCCTTCTCATAACTATCCCGGCTAGGATCGCTTTATCGCTTAGGTTCTTCCTAAAGCTCTCGGCTATGCCGAGAACCCTCACGCCCTTCTTCTCTAGGGTCAAGCCTCTCACTAGATCAAGCGGCGTGGGTTGATTTCTGCCTTCCCCTATCTCCTCGCCCTCCCCCTTCTGAGCTCCTCGAGGATCTCCTTCGCCCGATCGACTCGAACCCGCTTCTCCCTAACCATCCGCTCGGCCACTTGGTCTATCTCGTCCCCCACGGCCCCGGCCATGACCGCGATATTCTTCGCGTGGAGGGACATGTGGCCCGCCTGTATCCCCTCGGACGCCAGAGCTCTTAAAGCCGCTAGATTCTGGACCAGGCCGACGGCCCCGATTACCTCGGCGAGCTCCCTAGCCGACCTAACCCCGAGGATCTTCAAGGATATCTTCGCGAGGGGGTTTGTCCGGGTCGCTCCGCCGACGATCCCGACCGCTAATGGAAGCTCCAAGCTCCCCACAAGATTTCCCTTTTCGTCGAGCTCCCAAGTGCTTAGGGGCTTGTAGGCTCCGAACCTGCAGGCGTAGGCGTGGGCTCCGGCCTCGACGGCCCTCCAATCGTTCCCGGTCGCTATCACGACGGCGTCGATCCCGTTCATTATCCCCTTGTTGTGGGTTGCGGCTCGATAGGGGTCCGCGTCGGCGAACGCCCAAGCCTCGACTATCCCCTCCGCCACCTCCCTCCCGCCTACGGCTTCGACGGGGATCCTAGTCCACGCTCTAACAAGCCTCCTATCTGCTAGGTTCGAGATTATCCTAAGTCTGAATCTTCCTCCGGTTATCGAGGCGAGCCTAGGGGCAACGGCCTCGGCCATGGTGTTCACGGCGTTCGCGCCCATGGCGTCCTTCACGTCGACTATTAGGTGGACTATCAGCATGGGTCCCAGCCTGCTCTCGATAACCCTCGCTTCCAGATCCTTCGCTCCCCCGCCGAGCTTTACCAAGACCGGGTCCTGCTCGTTCGCGATCCTCAGTATCTCGTCCTTATTCCTTAGAACCTCGAGTCTAGCTCCGTAGGGGTCTTTTACGCCTACGAGCTGGATCTGGCCTATCATTAGGGATTCGGTGCTCTGGGTATAAACTCCGCCTCCCTCCCTAGTCATCTTGGCGGCGTTCGAGGCAGCTGCCACGACGGAGGGCTCCTCGATCGCCATCGGTATCAGGTAGTCTCTCCCGTTTATCAGGAAGTTTACGGCTATTCCCAGGGGTAGCTGGAAGACGCCCACGACGTTCTCGATCATCCGGTTCGCGGTCGCCTCATCCAAGGCTCCGAATCTTCTTAGAAGCTCCTGCTCCTCGGGGGTTAGGTTCGCGAACTCCGCAACCCTTCTAAGCCTCTCCTCGGGCGTGAGCTTATAGAATCCGGGTATCCTACTCGTCCTACCCATCTCGAGCCTAAGATCCTATCCGGCTGGATAATAAGCTTCTAGTAGCCTATCTCCCGAAGCCTTTCCCTAAGCTTTCTAGCCGATTCGAGAAGTCTTTCGCGAGCCTCCTCGAGCTCGATTATCTCGATTATCCCCGATCTCCCGAGCCTGGCCGGAACCCCTATCGCTATGTTCCTGAGGCCGTATTCTCCGTCTAGGATCGCTGAGACGGGTAGGACTTCGCGGGAATCGGTTAGGATCGCTTTCGCGAGCTTGTAGATCGATGCCGCCGGCCCGTAGACGGTCGCCCCCTTCCGCCTTATCACCTCCATCGCGGCGGCTCTAACCTTCTCCTCTAGGCTCCTATCGGCTCCTAGGACGAACATCCCGTCCCCGTGCTCTCCCAAGACGATTCCGCCGCCTTCTCCCTTCCGGAGGCTTCTAAGCCTCGCCGTATCCAAGACTCCTCCCATCCCCATTATCCTATTCCTCGGGATCCCGAGGTTTCTCCAGAGGATGTAGGTCGTTAGATCGACCGGGTTCGTTACGACCATTATCGGCGCTTCTCCTAGGACGGGCTTAAGCCTCTCGGCTATGGACTTCATTATCCCCGCGTTTTTCTGGAGTAGGTCTAGTCTGGACATTCCCGGCTTTCGAGCCGCCCCAGCCGAGACTATTATGAGATCGCTTCCCTCGAGTAGCTCGTAGTCCGAGCCCCCGGCGACCTCGACGCTTTTTCCGAGAGCGTGGGCTGCGTGGGTTAGATCTAGAGCTTCTCCCTTTGCTAGATCCTCCGCGATATCGACTAGGGCTAGCTCGTCCGGGTTTAGGAGTAGTAGGATCGTGTAGGCTGCCGCGCTTCCAACCCTACCGGCCCCGATAAACCCTATCTTCAAGCCTAGGACGTTCCTCCGAGGTGGTAGATGGAAGGGATTGAAAAATAAAGGGAGCGCGTGGAAGGGTTTTATGAAGTGTGGAAGGCTTTCGCGGCTTACTTCTTCTTTCCTTCCTCCATCGCTCTCCTAAGCATCTCGACCGCGCGCTTAGCCTCCTCGATCGACGACGCGTCCTCTAGGGTCGTTACGTCTCCCAGCTGGGCCCCGCTCACGACCGCCTTCAGCAGCCTCCTCATGATCTTACCGCTTCTAGTCTTCGGCAGCGATGAGACGAAGAAGATCGCCTCGGGGGTCGCGACCGGGCCTATCGTCTTCCTGATGTGCAGCCTCAGCTCGTTTCTCAGCTCCTCGCTCGGCTCCTGGCCCGACTTCAGGATCACGAAGGCCACTATCGTCTCTCCCTTAACCGGGTCGGGCTTGCCGATTACGGCGGCCTCGGCTACGGCTGGGTGGCTTACGAAGGCGCTCTCGACCTCGGCGGTTCCTATCCTGTGGCCCGCGACCTTGATCACGTCGTCGGCTCTACCCATTAGCCAGAAGTATCCCTCCCTATCCCTCATAGCGTAGTCTCCGGTGTAGTAGATTGCGGGCGGCTTGATCTTGAAGTCCAGATCCTTGTTGGGCTGGAACTTCGACCAGTAGACCTCCTTATAGCGCTCCGGATCCCTCCACAGGGTCATCAGCATTCCGGGCCATGGAGCTAGGATCACGAGGTATCCCCTCTCGAAGGGCTTCACGGGTCTTCCATCCTCGTCGACGACCTCCGCGTGGACTCCGGGTAGCGGGAAGGTTGCCGACCCGGCTTTAAGCGGGACGAGGTCTATCCCGGCCGCCGGCGAGATCATGAAGCCCCCGGTCTCGGTTTGCCACCACGTATCGATTATCGGGCATCTGCAGCCTCCGATCACCTCGTAATACCATCTCCAAGCCTCTGGGTTTATCGGCTCGCCCACCGTTCCGAGTATCCTCAGGCTGCTTAGGTCGTGCTGCCTAGCCCACTTCTCGCCGAACTTCATATGCATTCTTATCGCCGTCGGAGCCGTGTAGAACGCCGTTACCCCATACTTCTCGACTATCTCCCACCACCTGTCCGGGGCGGGGTAGTCCGGAGCGCCGTCGTACATTATCTGGGTTAAGCCGTGGAGGAGCGGGCCGTAGACTATGTAGCTGTGGCCCGTTATCCAGCCTATGTCGGCCGTGCACCACCAGATGTCGTCGGGCTTGAGGTCGAACGCCCATTCGAGGGTTGCCCAGACCCAGACTAGGTATCCTCCCGTCGAGTGGACTACTCCCTTGGGCTTCCCGGTCGTCCCGCTAGTGTATAGGATGAAGAGCGGGTCGGTCGCTTCGACGGGCTCGGGCGGGCAGTAGGGCTTCGCCTCCTTCATTAGGTCGTCCCACCACAGGTCCCTGCCCTCCTTCATCGGGGTATCCTCTAGCCCGACCCTCCTGACGACGATCACCTTCTCGATCGACTTCGTTTGAGCTAGGGCTTCGTCCGCGGTCTTCTTCAGGGGGATGACCTTGCCCCTCCTGTAGAGGCCGTCGGCCGTTATCAGGATCTTGGCCTCGGCGTCGTTTATCCTATCGGCTAGGGCCGCTGCGCTGAATCCCGAGAAGACCACGCTGTGAAGGGCCCCTATCCTGGCGCACGCCAGCATGGCTATCGGGAGCTCGGGGATCATGGGCAGGTAGATCGAGATCCTATCGCCCTTCTTGACCCCGAGGCTCTTCAGGGCGTTCGCGAACTTGTTTACCTCCCTCCAGAGCTGGTAGTAGGTTAGGGTTCTGGTGGATCCCTCCTCGCCCTCCCA
>JAPDJZ010000168.1 GCA_029258815.1 archaeon | reverse complement strand
AAGCGTGTCTATAGAGACATATTGGTCGAGGAGTTTCCGAGCTGGCTTAGGAGCCAGAGCAGGTTTCCGGCCGAGGTCTTCGAGTATCAGGTCGAGATGTACAACTACTATCACGTGGAGGATCCCGCGACCTTCATCCAGGCCAAGGAGTTTTACGAGGTTCCGGAGGGGGTTACGACCTACTTCGTCATAGCGAGGTATCCGGGGTTCGAGAAGCCCGAGTTCCTCGGGATCCTATCCCTCCAGCTTCAGGGCTCGATGGGCAGAAACCTGGCGGGCTTCATGATAGTCAGGAACGATTACCCGCACCTCGGCGAGAAGATCTTCTACAGAGTTCCGATAGGATCTGAGATCAAGCTTCTCGGGCCCTCGGCGGCTAGGGAGGCCCTGGAGAGGAATGCCGAGTTCAGGAAGCTTAGAACCCTCCTCGAGAATCCTAGGATAGGCGATATCCTGCTATACTATATCGGCGGGAGGCTCGTTTACGTGATCCCGGTCTACACCTCCCCAGCGGGAGGGGTCGTCGCCCAGCTCGGAACGATCGCCGTCGTCGGAGCCGAGTTCACGGGAAAATACTACATAGGCTTGGGGAAGGGCCTCGACGAATCCTATAGGAACTTCCTTAGAAGCTTGGAAGAGGCTCCGCCCCTGCCAGAGCTCGACGCCTACAACCTAACAGTCGGGGTTCTGGGAGAGCTGGGCCTGAGGGTAGTTCAGCCCGAGAAGATGAATCCCAACCTGATATTCAGGGAGGGCGACTACTCGATAGGATCCGCGAGGGAGCTTAGGGGGGTTCTGGAAGCCTTCGCCGACGAGTGGATCAGGGGTAAGGGGCTTGATAGGGCCCTAATCTGGCTCGAAGGCGATAAGGTTTGCGTCGGCTCCATGTTCTCGGAGAGGGGGGTGGTCGAGCTCCATTACATTACGATATCGGTTAAGCCTTAAAGCCTAAAACAGCCCAGAACCCCCTCGGGATTCGGAGAGCCTTGGAGCGGGGGAGGGGAAGCCTAGTACTCTTCGTGATGCTGATTCTCCTAGGCTTCCTACTCCTATCCATGCTTCTAAGAGTTCAGCGCGGCCTCCTAGGGCTGATCCTAACCGCGATACTCGCAGTCCTAGGATTCTACTGGTTTAAGGAGATTCGGAAGGCTCTCGAGCAGGTCGGGAGGGCGAGGGAGTATCCGCTCGAGGTATCCGAGGAGGATGATATGATAAGCTTGACCGCTCAGGTTCCCGGCCCCGAGAGCGAGGTCTCCTTCGAGGTTAAGGGGAATAAGCTCCTGCTCCGAGGAGGCATGGGGTTCAGGAGAGTCGTCAAGCTGCCGTATAGGGTCAGGGTTCTAAGCAGTAGCTACGTAAACGGGATCCTGCACATCAAGCTTCTAAGGGCGGACGTGATCGAGAGGAGGGAGCGCTAGCCGCCATCCAGGGCGCAGGCTATCAGGATCGGGATTATTATCGTCGCGTCCCCGTAGACCGTAGCCCTCCTAGCCTCGGGCTTAACCTTCATCCAGGAAACCGCCTCCGAGACCCTAGCCCCGCTAAGGCTTCCGTCATACTCGCACGCGGTCGTTACGTAGATAGCATAATCCAGCCCATCCCTAAACTGATTCCACCAGAGCGTATGGTGCTTCGATATCCCGCCGCCGATCATCAGCGCCCCGGTTCTCTTAGCCTTGAAGACTATCTCGGCGAGCTCCTCCGCGTCCTTGAAGAGGTTTAGCCTGAAGTCTCTATGCCTTTGTTGGAAGAGCCAGAGCTGGGTTCCGACGGCGCCGTCCATTATCCCGGGAATGAATACCTTAACATTCCTCCTCGCAGCCCAGTATAGAATGCTTTTCTCGTCCCGAAGCCTCTCGCCTATCAATCTGGCGACCTCGAAGCTCCCAAGCTCCCGAGCGCCGCCGCCGTAAGCGTCCTCCAAAAGCTCCTGCATAAATCGCTCGATCGCGGGGCCATAGGAGTCTAAGCGTATCAGGACGCTTCCGAGCCTATGATAACCCCTCTCCCTGAGCTCCGCGTCGTCGAGCCAGAAGTCCCCGTTATAGTACTCCGAGAGGGATCGGGCTATGTCGTGGTCGAGGGCGCCGCAGGTCGTTATTATCGCGTCGAAGAGTCCGCGCTTAACCGCTTCGGCGATCACGCCCCTGAGCCCGGTGGCGACCGGCGCCCCGACGAAGGACAGGAACCTCACGCACCCCTCGTCCCTCAGCATGGACTTCAGGATTCTCGCGGCCATCCCTAGATATCTCGCCGCGAACCCTCCGGAGTCTTCGAGCTGAGCGACCAGATCCGAGATCCTCATTCCGGGCCATACGCCGACATCTCTTACGGGCTTCATCGCGTCCGCCCTCCTCCCGGCATTCATCGGCTAACCCCTCTTAAGGGATCTAAGCCTCTGGGAGATCTCGCCCGGGGTCTTCAGCCTGCAGAGGGCGAAGCATATCTTCTCGGCTTCGGCGAGCTCTATCGCGAGCTCATCGACGGCTCCTCCCCTCTCCGGCCCGTGGATCACGATCATCTTGGGCTTCACCGGGTATAGCCTAGCGGCGACGAGCGGCGATCTTCCCCGCTCAACTCCGGTGAAGACCACCACCCTCATCGGGTTCCTTCCGAGGAGGTATAGGAAGTCGTATGCGTCTAGGGATTTTATCGCCCTTATGCTGTCTATTATCGTGTATCCGTAGAGGGGCGTATTGAGCAGCTGCTCTCCCGCGAGGATGTCGGCTTCGAGGACCTCGGCGACCACCCCGGCGCTTACCGGGCTCTCGAACTCGTCCATATCTATCACCGCGGATCCGAGGTTTCGGTAGAATACCGCGTATTTCCTTACGTGGCTTCCTCCCTTGAGCTCGTCGGCGGCGACGAGAGCCTTAACGAATCTTCTTATGAAGAGTGTTCCGGGTGATCTGCGCCTATCGTTCTCGTAATCGCTTATCACGGACGGCGAGACGCCCATCTGCTTCGCGACCTCGGTTTGGGTCAGCTCGAACAAGTTTCTCCACTTTCTCATGGCTTTCCCCGGGTTCTCGGATAGGATTATCTCGCCGGCGATTCGGCGCATCAGCTCCTCCCTAGCCTCTCCATTCATCGGATTTCAAGGGATTATCGCTTTAACATGTTTTGAATCTTTCGAGCCGGAGCCGCGCGCTGGAGGAAAGGCTATATTAGGAGGAGGGGAAATCTTCCCCGAAAAGCCGATGACCTCGGGGAGGATGTGGGTTAAGGTTCATCATTCGAGGACCGGCGAGGTCGTGGTAGCCATCTGCGACGAGGAGCTTCTGGGGAGGAGGATCGAGGTCGGTGAGGGTTTCTCGATAGAGGTTAGCAAGGCTTTCTACGGGGGCGTCCTCGTCGTTAAGGACGAGCTGGACAGGTACATCCAGCAGGCGGGGATCTTAAACCTCCTCGGAGAATACACGATAGCGTGCCTCGAGGAGAAGGGGCTGGTATCGAGGAAGGCTGTAATGAGAGTCGGCGGGATCCCGCACGTCCAGCTATACCTCTAGACCCCTAAAGCCCTGCTTATGGTCATCAGCTCCGGCCCGGTCGTCATGGATCCGACGATCGCCCCCTTGCTATTCGCTATTATCCCGCTTCTAACGAATCTTATCCCGTTGTTCACGGTTCCGGGCATCACGTCTACCTTGAATATCTCGGAGAGCCTCTTCTCCTCCTCCTCGGAGATCTCGGCGAAGACTAAACCCCCGATATTAGTTATCGTCGCGAGCGATCCCACGTAGCTTCTATCGGCTACCCTCCCCACCACTACCTCGACCCCGAGAACGTCCTCGACCTTCTTTAAAGCCCGTTTCGGCAGGATGCTGCTCGCTAGGGCCGCCCGATCGTTCGCTAGGACGAGGTTCCCGATCGCCGTATACTTCCCCTCCACGACCCCTATGTTCAGATCCCCAGCGGCCCTCTTAACTGCCTCGACCTCCTCCTCGAGGACCATGTTCGAGAGGAGTATTCCGTTGCTATTTCCGACGGCCATGGGCGCTAGGAGGATCGACCCGGCCAGGGTGGTTGGAACGATCTCGACGTCGAGGACGTCCTCGATGAGCCTCTTCTGCCTAGGCTTAAGCTGGGGAGGGATTAGGCATATTTCCTCGGTTGGAACCGCGAATAGCCCCACCTCGGCGGTTCCGAAGAATTCCTCGAGATACACTCCGCGGGGCGTCGCCGCCGCTTTGCTCAACTCCGAATCACCGCTCCTCGATCATTCTAACCATCTTCTCATAGGATTTCGAGAGCTCGTAAACGTCTCCGACCACGAGGTCTAGATCCAGCAGCTTGGCGAGGGCTTCGGCGCCCCTCCTCGCGGCCTGATAGTCCGGCGTCGCCTCCCCCGCCTCGACTAAGAGGGAGAAGTTCTCGACCCCCCGCTCCCCGGCTAGGGTTATCAGGAGGCCCGCGGCGCCGATTATCTGGCCTTCGTAGGGCGTTGCGTCCAGCTTTCTGAGAAGCCTCTCCACAACATCCCCCCGGGTCGATGAGAGGTAGATGGTCCGCTTCTCGCCGACCTGCTCCTTTCCATAGCCTCCGAGGGTTATGATCAGGTTTGCTCCGAGACTTAACCCGACGTCGAGAACCTTCTCGCAGAACTCGTATTGGCCGTAGTAGGTCGCGGGCTGAGCGTTCCCGTAGAGCAGGAGCAGCGGCCTAGGCTTCTCGACCAAGTATAGGTCAGCGAAGTATGGTAGAAGCCTCCCGTTCCTAACGTAGCCCAGGGATGGGAAGTACGGCGAGTAGAATCTGCACACCCGCTTTCCGCCGAGCTTGTCCAGGAGATAGGCTACGGCGACCTTCGCTACGAGGCCTACGCCCGGAAGCCCCTCGACTAAAGCGGCTCCCGGAGCCTTTAGGTCGTCGAAGCCCGGCTCGAAGACGGCTTCCGTCCTCATAGCTACGGCATCCTCCTATACCCAGCTCATAGCCTAGATTTAAGGGATGCGAGCCGCTTCCCTACTCGGCGAAGAGGC
>JAPDJZ010000021.1 GCA_029258815.1 archaeon | reverse complement strand
CTTTTAATGGTTTATACGGGACGCCCCGGTGGCAAGACCTGAGCAATCAGCAAATGGACATTTATGCCTCTAGAACTTACCCCGAATGACCGCCATACGAACGGAATAATTGGCCGAAAGCCAGCTAAGTGCGTCGCAGGTATTCTACTGGATCCTAGATTAGCTCTCGTCCCCCAGAAAGATGATAGCGCCGACGTATGCTATGCTAGCAGACGGTAGGAGGGTTCTACTAGAAATGGTATGTGAGGTCTTGGTCGACATAGATGGCAGAGAAGTTTGGGTTGAGGCGTTTCTGTTGGACGAGTTACCGGTAGAGATGGTGTTCGGGGTATTAGATATGGAGGCGTACATGATAAAGGTAGATCCTGCGAAGAAAGACCTAGACTTATCTGAGTTCAGGAAAGATTTCCTAGTGCTGGTTATCTAGTGTTTTCTTCGATCATGCTTGCCAAATTGACTCGAAACTGTGTTAACGACACGTGTTAAAGGGTAGCCAAGATGGGCCAGAGCTTTGACTAGCATCGGTATAAAGAAAAGCTTTGAGCTGCCTTGTGGCGCTTTGCCGGTGGCTAAGCAAAAATGAACGCCGCATTCCTTGGGCCTTTCACCAGCTGCTTGGTTTCTGAGGATATAAGGCCTAGGAGAGGCGCGAATCACGCCGCTTAACACCCTTGGCTAAGATGCTAGACAAGGCCGGCGTCAAGGACATGCCTTGATAAAGCCTCCCTCGACGACCCCGCGCCCTGACCTTTGAGGCATCTCCCGGCTCGGCTGACGCTTAGAGCCGTCGAGCGCGCCCATGCCATCCCGCTATTCAAGAGAAGGGAAGCCCAGCAATTATTGGGGGCGTGTGGCCCGTAGTCCTCCTTCTGTTTTAGGCGGGATTCGTCTAGTCGGTCTCAGGGGAGGCTTCGCCGGGAGACCTGCACATCGCCTCCCACACCTTTCCCCGCGCGGGACGCCCGTTTCACCCAATCCCGCATCCTCGTCAACGGCTTAGAGGCCGCGTCATCCTCATCCGGATGCGGGAGGTCTCGTTTCTGTGGCGTCGCCCGGGGTCTCCCCCGGCGCCTCGCGGCGCCACGCATCTCCCGGGTGGGGGAGGAGCTTCCTCGGGAGTTCCCCGCGGCCCGCCCCGCCGCTCGCCCCAGCGGTTATTTTGAGCGCTTCCTATATCAACCCTCTCCTGCGATAGGCTCTCCGCCTTGGCCAACGGAGGGCGCTGCCTTGAGATCGGGGGCTCGCCATTTTTCGCTCGGCTCGTTCGGCCGCTCAGCCCTTAAATAGTTGGATGGATTATCCATCCTTGTGCCCGACGACCTCCTCGAGCTAATAGACGGCTACCTCTCGAAGAGCGACCTATGTAGGCATAACGCGAATCTAATCTACTCCCTCCCGGCCATGGCCGGGATCCTCTCGGGCTACGTTCAGAAGAGATATTATCTCGAGCGGGTTCTCAGCCCCGGGGAGAGGCTCCTCCACGACGAGGGGTGGTGGTATCATCACCAGCTCCATCAGCTCAGCCCCTACTGCGTCGGCTTCTCGGCGCTCGACATCATGAGGTATGGGCTCCAATCCCTGAACGGCTTCTCGGTGAAGTCCAGGCCTCCGAGGCATCTTAGGACGTTCCTAGATCAGTCGGCGAACTTCATCCTGAAGATAAGCCAGGAGGTGTCCGGGGCCGTCGCCCTAAACGACCTGACGACTGTCGCGGCCGCCCTCACCTGGTTCGAGCGGGAGGTTCTGGGCAAGAAGCTCACCTACGACGACGTTAAGAACGCATTCCAGTCCTTCGTCTACAACGTGAACCTCGACTTCAGGAGCGGGAACTCGCCCTTCACGAACGTTACCATAACCATAGGGTCGCCCGCCCCGGCGCTCCTAGAGGAGGAGCTGATAATCGGCGGGAGGAGCCTCGGCAAGAAGTTCAGGGACATCCCGAGAGAATACTACGACGAGGTTAACGAGGCGTTCTTCGAGATAATGGCCGAGGGGGATTCGGAGGGGAAGCCCTGGACCTTCCCGATAATCACGGTCTACGTAACCGACGACTTCCAGTGGGATAACCCCGCGCTGGATAAGCTTCTGAGGCTCATGGACTACTTCGGGGGAGTCTACTTCGAGAACTACGTCAGCAAGCCCTTCCTAAGCGAGGAATGGAAGAAGAGGGTGAGATTTCTGAAGCCTAGGAATCCGTCGCTTAACAGGTCGTTCTGCTGCAGGTTCCAGGTGGATCTGGAGGAGCTCATGAGCGTTCAGCACACCGGGGGATTGTTCGGGAGGGCCTCGGGGGTCGGGTCGATAGGCGTGATAACGATAAACTTCAACAGGCTCGGATACGTTCACAGGGGAGACCTCGAGGGATTGATGAACCACCTGGAGCTTCTGCTCGAGAGGGCGAGGGAGGTTTTGAACAAGAAGAGGGCTTTCATCCTGAAGCATAGAGACCTCTACCCGACCCTATTCTTCTACGTTCGCGGAGACCTGAAGACCATGTTCTCGACGATCTCGCTCGGCGGAGGGCATGAAGGCCTCATAAACTACGGGATAAGGAGGGGGATACTATCGGAGGAGGGGCTTAGGATGGCCGAGAAGATCTCGGCCGCGATCCTAGATAAGCTGAGGGAGTTCGCGGATGAGGATGGGATCGCCTGGAACTTCGAGTACGCTCCCATGGAGACCGCCGCGGCGTATCTCGCGAGAAGGGATCTCGAATTCGTCGACGACCTTAAGGGCGGGCTGAGGAGGTTTAAGCTCTTCAGGAGCCTAGTGCTCGAGAAGGCTGAGAGCTGGCGAGAGATCCCCGACATCTACGTCTCGGGGACGAGGGATAGGCCGTTCCTCACATCCGGCTTCCAGCCGCCCTTCAGCGAGAGATCCCTAACGAAGCTGATTCACGTTTCCGCTCATACCCAAAACTACGCCACGGGCGGATCTGTTCTACACCTATTCCTAGGGGAGAAGCTGACCGTATCCCAGAAGAAGAGGCTGATCAAGTCGATCTTCGAGAACTATCCGGTCAAATACGTTACGCTAACGCCGACCCTGTCGAGATGTAATAGCTGCGGGTTTAAGGTGGTTGGGGAGAAGCTTAGATGCCCGAGATGCGGATCTGATGACGTGACGGTATACTCTAGGGTCGTTGGATACTTCAGGCCGATAGCTAGAAAAATACTCGTAAAGGATCCCGAGAGGGGGCTCTACGAGGGGGCGGAGAACGTCTGGCAGGATTCTAGGAGAGCCGATTGGGTCTCTAGAGGGATATTGACGCTAAGCGATCTAGGTGGTGGAGCGCTTGAGTGATCTCCCGAGGATAGCCAGCATGCTTACGTCGTTCATCGAGCACCCGGGGAGGATCTCGCTCGGAATCTACCTACCGGGCTGCAACTGGAGGTGCCTCTACTGCCATAACTACGAGCTCGTGCTGGATGTCGTCGGAGAGGAGGTTTGCGA
The DNA here is from genome assembly GCA_029258815.1 of archaeon. Classification (GTDB taxonomy): domain Archaea; phylum Thermoproteota; class Nitrososphaeria_A; order Caldarchaeales; family Wolframiiraptoraceae; genus Wolframiiraptor. The sequence goes on along the minus strand of JAPDJZ010000021.1, from coordinate 1,636 downwards.
GGATGAGCTTAGGTGGGAGCTGGAGAACAATAGGCTGATAGACCTAGTGGTGATCTCGGGGGGAGAGCCAACGATCCACGGCGAGAAGCTGCTGAACCTAGTCAAGCTCGTCAGAGATCTGAGGCCCGATCTAAAGATCAGGATCGATACGAACGGATCCAATCCCGGGGTTCTCAGCAGAATTAAGAACTTAATCGATGGAGTCGCCTTGGATATTAAGGCCCCGCCGGACGATGTCGAGAAATACAGCATGATCATAGGGGCGAGGTTCGATCGGGGGAGGTTCATGAAGTCCGTCGCGATCGCGAGGGATCTGCCGCTCACGATCTACCGCACCGTGAGGTATCCATGCCTGAGCGAAGAGGATCTGGATAGGATAAGGAGGTTTGTCGAGGAGAACTGCGGTGGTAAGCCGCACTACTTCACCGAGTTTAACCCGGTTAGGATGCCTAGGGGCTGGAGGAGGGATCTCTCCAAGCTGGGGGATTCCCGAGGCGCGCATAGCGTTCTCTAGGTCAGGTCCCCGCATTCGCAGAGGGCGTCGCTTATCAGATTGTATAATTCCGGCATCCCCTCCCCGGTCTTCGCCGACACCCTCACGACCCTCATGGCCTTCGAGAGATCCTTTAGGAAGCTTACGAACCTTATCGAGAGGTCCGCGATTAGCCCATGCTCCTCAGCCGCGATCCTCTCCATAAGCCTCGACTCGTCCATGAGTAGTTCTTCGAACCCGCCGGCGTCGAATATATCCGACTTATTCACGACCGAGATCACCGGAGCCTGAAGCCTAAGCCTAGTGATTATCGACATCGAGAGGCTTATGGCAAGCCCCGAGGGGCTCGAGGCTAGGAATGGGTCCACGATGTAGACGGCGACCGATCTCGAGCCGCTGGATAAAGCCTCGACTATCCTGGGGCCCATCTCCCTGAATAGGAAGAGCTCCATCTGGCCCGGCGTGTCGACGAGCACGTAGCCCGAGCCGCTTCCAAGCCTCCGAACCTCCTCAACCACCTCGCCCACCCGCTCCTCGATTATCTCGGCAGCCCTAATCATCGCGCCGTTAGGCCCGAGCCCCTTCCTCCTCATGAGATCCCCGACGCTTACGATCTCCCTGACGTCGTAGCTCGGCTGATAGGGGAGGCTGAGAACCCCGGGGTCTAGGTTGACGTAGACCGGCCTATCCCCGAGCTCCTCCTCAAGCCATTTACCGAAGGCGGCCGTAAGCGAGGTCTTCCCGCATCCAGCAGGCCCGATCATGAAGACGTTTACAGCCAAAGGCGACCCGCCGAGAAATGACTGAAAGAGCCGAGGATATTAACCCAACCCCCGCGAAAGAAAACGCGCCCAAAAGCATACACGCACTTTCACCTGGATGGCGAAGCCCCCGAACCCCTCGGGCGATTGGGAGTGGCGGGCTGAGGGCGTCCGGCACAAAGGCCTCCGCCCTTACACCCCCACCCCATCAAACCCGTCTTCTACGGGAGCCCTCGTCGAGGGCCGAGGCCCGTCGCCGGGCCACATAGCCCTCGATTGGCCGCCTGATCTCGGGAGCGGCTTCGGGCTTAGATGCTTTCAGCCCTTATCCGCTGGGGCGCGGGTGCCCGGCGTCCCCCTGTAGGAGGACCGGTACCCCGTT
>JAPDJZ010000149.1 GCA_029258815.1 archaeon | reverse complement strand
TCGGAGGATCTCGAGAGCAGCCTGAAGACCCTAAGCATAGCCGAGGAGTTCCCGAACATAATACCCTTCTTCGAAGTCCATCCATGGAGGCTCGAAGAGGTCTCGGGAAGCGAGATCGAGGAGGTTCTAAGGCTCGTGGAGAAGAGGGACGACGTTTGGGGGGTCGGCGAGGTGGGGCTGGATAGGGAGATCGAGGAAAGCTACGAAAGGCAGAAGGAGGTCTTCAAGAAGTTCTGCTCTCTCGCATCGGAATACGATCTCCCGGTGAACGTTCACGCGAGAGCCGCGTGGAGGGACGCCCTAGAGATCCTAGAGAAGTTTGAGGTCGAGAAGGCCGTGATCCACTGGTATACCGGGCCGATAGAGCTCCTCGAGGAAATCGCTCAAAACGGCTACATGATAACGATAAACCCCGCCGTGAAGATTCAGGAGAAGCATAGGAGGGTTCTCGAGGAAGCCGAGCTTAACATGATTCTAACCGAGAGCGACGGCCCATACAGGTATAGGGGCCTAGACCTGAAGCCGGAGCTGATCGGGGATCTCCTGAGATTCATCTCCGAGGTCAAGAAGATCGATGAAGAGGCGCTGGAAAACGTAATAGCATCCAACTTCAGGAGGCTAATCCGCTAGCCCCCTGCTCCTCAGATACTCCTCGAAAAGCCTATCGGACTCGAAGCCCTCCTGATCGATGCTCGAAACCAGCCTAAGAATTCTATCGAATAGCGCGTACTCCTTTTCGTGGAATGCTCCGACGAGCTTAACCTCCGACCCGGTTTCGAGGAAGAGGCAGTAGAGCCTCTGGGGCAGCTCCTTGGGAATGCTCGACAGCACGTCTTCCTCGACCGGGACGCTGAAGAATCGATCATCCTGCCTCCCGCTAACTATCGGGTAAACACCTCGAACAACCTCCTCGATTACCGCCGGCCTAGGCTTGAGGATCCCGGCCTCCCTGATAATCCTCAGCTCATCCGCGATCCACCTAGGCTTCTCGAGCTGCCTACTCAGAAACGCCTTAACCGAGATCGGGATCCCCGGCCTCAGCGGGACCCTCGGCTCCCTGAGATAGATCACCCAAGGCTCGCCGCCGAAGGTTACCACCCTAAGCCTATATTCGACGAGCCCCCTCCTAGTCCTAGGGGTGATCGAGACGAGGTATCCCCTGAGCTCGACGAGCTCCTCAGCCCCCTTCCTCATCCCAAGGAAATTCCTCGGCTTCAAAAATTTCTAGATTCCCTATTTCCCGGCCTCGATTACGGCTCCGGTATTCGCGGAGGATACGCCGAGGGAATATCTTAGAAGCCATCCGCGCCTAATCCTGGGCTTCGGAGGCTTCCAATCCTCGAGCCTGCGCTCGAGCTCTCCTTCGCCGAGCTCGACATCGATCCTCCTGGCCTCGACATCGATGACGATTACGTCGCCATCCCGTATAGCCGCTATCGGCCCGCCTTCAGCCGCCTCCGGAGATACGTGGCCTATGCACAGCCCCCTCGTAGCCCCAGAAAACCTCCCATCGGTTACCAAGGCAACCTTCTCGATCAGCCCCAAGCCCACCAGCGCGGCCGTTGGAGCGAGCATCTCCCTCATCCCGGGCCCGCCCCTAGGCCCCTCATATCTTATCACGACGACCTCCCCCTCCCTTATCCTCCGATCCAGCAGGGCTTTGACGGCATCGTCCTCGCGGTCGAAGACCCTAGCCCTCCCCCGAAACCTCATCATGCTCGGCGGAACCCCGGCGGTCTTCAGGACCGCCCCATCCGGGGCGAGGCTTCCCTTGAGAACGGCTATTCCGCCGCTCCTCCTAATCGGGTTATCTAGAGGTCTAATCACCTTCTCGTCAAGCCTCTTGGCGCTCGCGATATTCTCGCCTAGGCTCCGACCGGTAACCGTGGGAGCGTCTAGGTGGAGGAGGGGCTCTATCGTCTTCATAACCGCCGGAATCCCCCCAGCCCTATCGAGGTCATCCATACCGTAAACTCCGCTCGGAATAAGCTCGGCTATCTGAGGAGTCTCCCGGCTAAGCCTATCGAAATCCTCGAGCCTTAAATCGACTCCAGCCTCCCTAGCGATCGCCATAAGATGGAGAACCGTGTTCGTGGAGCCTCCTAGGGCTAGATCCACTCGGATCGCGTTCTCGAAAGCCTTCCTGGTAAGGATCTTCAAAGCCGTAACCTTCATCCTGACTAGGTCGACTATCCTCCAGCCGGTCTCATAGGCTATCCTAATCCTCTTCGAGCTTACGGCAGGCGCCGTAGCCCCCCCGGGGAGCATGAGCCCCAAAGCCTCGGTAATGCATGCCATCGTATTCGCCGTGTAAAGCCCGTTGCAGGATCCGGGGGTCGGGCAAGCGGCCATGGCGAGCTCCTCAAGCTCCCGCTCGCTCAATTCGCCGGCCCTAACCCTCCCAACCCCCTCGTAGACGTGAGAGTATGCAACCTTTCTACCCCCGTACCAGCCGCAGAGCATGGGCCCGCCGGTAACGACTATCGTGGGCAGGTCGAGCCTAGCCGCGGCCATGAGCATTCCCGGGGTAACCTTATCGCAGTTGGGTATCAGGACCAGGCCATCCAAGGCGTGCGCCTCGGCCATGGTCTCGACCGAGTCCGCTATAAGCTCCCTAGACGGAAGCGAGTAATGCATGCCCCTATGACCCATCGCGATCCCGTCGCAGACCGCGATCGTATTGAACTCGAAGGGAACCCCTCCGGCTTCCCTAACCCCTTGGATAACGGCCTCCGCGATCCTCCTGAGATGGACGTGGCCGGGGACTATGCTCGAATAACTATTCACGACGCCGATGAATGGCTTCTCGAAATCGCTTCCGCGAAGGCCGAGGGCGTAGAAGAGCGCTCGATGCGGCGCCCGCTCCAATCCGAGCTTAACAACATCGCTCCTCATACAAATCCCAACAAAACAACTTAACCCGATACTTAAATCATGAGGCAACCCAGCCTCTAATGGAGGAGAAGCGGGAGATCCGGGAGACAGATTAATTTACCAGGTATTTCGATAATTTGCCTAAGATCATGAGGCTGAGCGGCGCCAAGGCCTTGGTGAAATCGCTCGAGGAGCAGGGGGTTGAGACGATCTTTGGAATTCCCGGCGGGGCGATACTCCCCGTCTACGACGCCCTCTACGACTCGAAGATAAGGCACATCCTAGTGAGGCACGAACAGTGCGCGGCCCACGCTGCCGACGGATACGCTAGGGCGAGCGGGAGGACGGGGGTCTGCATGGCGACCTCGGGCCCCGGGGCGACCAACCTTGTTACCGGGATAGCCACGGCCTACATGGACTCCTCGCCGATCGTCGCGATAACGGGTCAGGTTCCGAGGAGCATGATAGGGAGGGATGCCTTCCAGGAGGCCGACATAATAGGCATAGCGACCCCGATAACGAAGTACGCCTTCCAGATTCAAAACCCCGGGGAGGTTCAGGCGGTAGTCGAGCAAGCCTTCCACCTGGCCTCGAAGGGCAGACCCGGCCCCGTCCTAATAGATTTCCCGATCGACATCCAGAAGGCCGAAGGAGATCCAGATCTAAATCCCAGGGCGGGCTTGCTGGAGAGGTATAAGGGGGTCTTCGAGCCCCACCCCCTCCAGATCAAGCGCGCCGCCGAGCTCCTCCTGAACGCTAGAAAGCCCGTGATCCTAGCCGGGGGAGGAGTGATCCTGGCGAACGCCTCCGAGGAGCTTAGGATGCTCTCGGAGTACCTCCTAATTCCCGTGGCCGTAACCCTAATGGGCAAGGGCTCCTTTCCGGAGAACCACCCCCTATTCTTGGGGAGGATAGGAATGCACGGATCAGCGGCCGCGAACAAGCTCATCTCCGAGGCGGACGTAATCCTAGCCGTCGGAACGAGGTTTAGCGATAGATCCGTCGGAAGGTTCGAGGACTTCGGAAGAGGCTCGAGGATAATTCACGTGGACATCGACGCGGCCGAGATAGGGAAGAACGTTAAGCCGCACATACCCATAGTCGCCGACGCGAAGAAAGCCCTCGCGGCAATCTATGAAGCCGTTAAAAAGCTCTCAAAAAAGCTCGAATCATCCGAATGGGTTCGAAGGATTAAGGAGGTTAAGGAGGAGCTCGAGTCCGGATCGGCGGGCGATCGCCGAGACCTATCTCCGAGGAACGTGATCCGGGAGATGCGAAGGCTCCTGCCCGCGGACGGGATAGTTACGACCGGGGTTGGGAGAAACCAGATGTGGGCCGCCATGTACTTCGAGGCATATAGTCCCAGAACGTTCATAACCTCGGGAGGTCTCGGAACGATGGGCTTCGGATTCCCGTCCTCTCTAGGAGCTAAGGTCGCTAAGCCGAGCTCGATAGTCGCGGATATAGATGGGGATGGAAGCTTCCTAATGACCGAGCGGGAGCTGGCGACCTCGATAGTCGCCGAGATACCGGTCATAGTCGTTATAATGAACGATGGATGGCTCGGGATGGTGAAGTACTGGCAAGACCTATTCTACGGCAGGAAATACTGCGCGACATGCCTTAAACGCGGGTGCCCCGACTTCGTAAAGCTGGCCGAGGCCTACGGCGCGTACGCCGCGAGACCGCGAAGCTTGGAAGAGTTCTCGAAAGCGTTTAAGGAGGCTATGGGAAGCGATAGGACGACGGTTATAGACGTCTGGATCTCGCCCGAGGAATCCGTCCTCCCATTCGCCCCGCCCGGAAAGCCTCTGACCGAGACGATACTCGACCTCAGGGAGGTGAGGAGGGGTGGAGGTTAAAGGCTCTAAGCGGCAGCTGAACGTAATCTCCTTCATAGTCGAGAACAAGCCCGGAGTCCTCTTCAAGGTATCGTGGCTCATAAGGCGGAGGAACTTCAACATAGAGAGCATCTCGGTCGGCCCGGCCGAGAACCCGGATAAGGCTAGGATGACGATAACCCTCTACGGGGACGAGCGCCTCGTCGAGCAGGTGATAAAGCAGCTTAGAAAGCTCATAGACGTGGTGAAGGTCTCGAGGCTAGACCCTGCGAACACGGTCATCCGGGAGATGGCGCTCATTAAAGTCCACGTCCCGGATCAGGTGACTAGAGCAGACCTAGACTACTATGTTAGAGCGTTTAGGGGTAAGATCGTCGATATAGCTCCGAACGCCGCGATAGTCGAGGTAACTGGAACCCCG
>JAPDJZ010000016.1 GCA_029258815.1 archaeon | reverse complement strand
GAAAACGCGGTCTTAACGCCTCACATCGCCAGCGCATCTCACGATACTAGGAATAAGATGGCCGAGATGACGGCGGAGGGCATAATTAAGGTGCTCAGGGGGGAGAAGCCGGGCAACCTCTATAACCCGGACGTGATGAAGGTCAGGCCGCTGGAAAGGGCGAAGCTCATGTAATCTCGCGCCATACTCTCGCCCCTCCCTCCATATATCTCTCGAGGGGAAGATATATTGCCCGGGGAAGAGGTTTTTCTTCGAGGCGGTGAGGTTTTGGGTGCGGAGTTCTTTCTCGATGGAGACCTGGAGCTGATTAGGGGAAGAAGGATAGCGGTCATAGGTTATGGGAATCAGGGCAGGGCTCAGGCGACGATTCTTAGGGATAATGGCCTAAATGTTATAATTGGGAATATACGGGATAGGTATTGGGATCGGGCGGTTAGGGATGGGTTCGAGGTTTACAATATAAGGGAGGCTACTAGAAGAGCTGATCTAGCATTACTCTTAGTTCCCGACGAGGTTGCTCCAGACGTCTACTACGGTATGATGGAGGAGGAGATTAAGGGGAAAGATCATTTCATTCTCGACTTCGCTAGCGGGTATAACATAACCTATGGGCTGATCAAGCCGGCGGCCAACACCGACGTGATCATGGTTGCTCCGAGAATGTTTGCTTGGGGAATACTCGACCTCCATAAGCAGAATAGAGGGTATCCAGTCCTGATAGGGGTCGCTCAAGATTATTCGGGCAGGGCTTGGGACTACGCGAAGGCTCTCGCGAAGGGGATCGGAGCCATCGGGAGGCCGGGGGGAGTCGGCTTGAAATCATCGTTCGAGGAGGAGGCCTTGCTGGATCTACTGAGCGAGCATACGCACATACCCCTGCTTATAGCGGCCATGATGGCGTATTTCGAGGTGGTTACGGAGGAGTATGGGCTGTCGCCCGAAGCGGCGATCCTAGAGCTTTACGCCTCGGAGGAACTCGCCGAGGGAGCTAAAGCCATGGCGGAGGAGGGGTTAATCGAGCAGCTTAAGTATCATTCGAGAACAAGCCAATACGGCCAATTGACGAGGATTCGGCGATATTATCAGAAGATTAAAGAGATCGTGGAGAAGGAGGCTGCAGAGATCTGGAGCGGCGAGTTCGCGAGAGAGTTCGCGGAAGAATATCGATCCGGAATGATAGTTCTGAGTAGGCTGCTCGATGTTCATAAGAGGAGCAGGCTCGTTGAAGCGGAGAGGAGGCTCTACAAGGCTTTAGGGAGAATTAAATGAGGGGACTCTTCCAAAAAGGGGTGGGTGTTCGCTCTCTAGTATCCGGTCGGAGCCTTTTCCTCGACCCGCCCAAATTCCCTCAGGATTTTCTTAAAGCCCAGCTTCATCATGCCTAGATCGGTCATCAAGGCGACGAACCTGAAGCCGTCCGCGATGACTTTTCTCGCCATCTCCAAGTTGAACGCGTGGATCCCGGGAGCAACGTCATACCTGCTGCAGGCTTCGAGAACCTTCTTCAAAGCCTCTTTGAACTTGGGGTGATCGTATTGTCCAGCTATTCCGAGGTTTGTCGTGAGGTCCATGGGCCCGACGAAGACCGCGTCTATCCCCGGCGTCGACACTATTTCTTCGAGGTTATCCAAGGCTTTCCCGGTCTCGACCTGAACTATTATGACCCTCTCCTCCCGCTCGAAGTTTTGATAGTAGTCGATGAAGCTTCTCTCGCCGAATCTCACGCACCTCCTAGGACCGACTCCCCGGACTCCCGCCGGCGGATAGGATGCGTATCTTACGGCCGCCTCCGCCTCCTCCCTACTATTAACCCACGGGACAAGAATGCCCTTCGCCCCGATATCGAGAGCCCTCTTTATCATGACCATATCGTTCCAGGGAACTCTTATCAGCGGGGTGATGTCCGTATTCTTCAGCGGCATTAGGAGCACCTCTATATCGGATATCTCGAGGGGCGCGTGCTCCATGTCGAAGACGAGCCAGTCGAAGGGGAGGTCGGAGAGAGCGTCAACGACGTCCGGGTGATTTATCGTGATCCACGTTCCGAGGGCCGGCTCCCCGGATTTTAGAATCCTCTTCAACCCGATCATGGCCTCAGCAAGACATATATGAGCTGACGCCCCCGGCGAACCTTAATTTTATAGGTCTCCCGCTAACCGTGTTGAGAGCAATTGCCCGCGGGCGCTTTGGCGGATAGGGCTTCGAGGCTTGAGGTTAGGGAGATAGAAAGACTTAGGAGGGCGGGGTATAGGATCGTCGGGAGGCATTCGGCGGTCAAGATATGCCACTGGACTAAGTCGGTTCTCAGGGGCGGGAAGAACTGCTATAAGGGCTGGTACGGGATTAGGAGCCACAGGTGCCTCCAGATGACCCCATCCCTCCAATACTGTAATCTCATGTGCATCTTCTGCTGGAGGCATCATACGATCAATAGGCTCGAGGTATATGCCGGCGACTGGGATAGGCCCGAGGAGGTTCTGGACGAGCTGATCGAGGAGCAGCGGCAGCTTCTCTCAGGGTTTAAGGGTAATCCGAAGGTCGATAGGAGGCTGTTCGAGGAGGCTATGGAGCCTAAGCACATGGCGATCTCGCTCGATGGGGAGCCAACCCTCTACCCCTACCTCGGAGACCTGATAAGGCTAGCGAGGTCCCGGGGAATGACGACCTTCCTAGTTACGAACGGGACGAATCCCGGCGCCCTCAGGAAGCTCATCGAGGAGGATGCCGAGCCGACGAGCCTATACATAAGCTTCTATGGGCCTGATGAGGAGACTCATAGGAGGATCTGCAGGCCGCTCATCCCAGATAGCTGGAGTAGGATCATGGAGAGCATGAGGGTCATGAGGGAGTTCGAGAAGTCCCGAAGAGTTATCCGGCTGATAATGATAAAGGGCTACACCATGCACGATCCGGAGAAGTATGCTGAGATGATAAAGGCTGCCGAGCCCGACTTCGTCGAATGCAAAGGATACATGCACGTCGGAGAGTCTCAGAAAAGGCTGAGGAGAGAGAACATGCCGAGCCTAGACGAGATAAGAGCGTTCGCGGAGAAGCTTTCGAAAGCCTTGGTCTACGAGTATCTCGCGGAAGATTATCCGAGCAGGGTGGCGTTGCTGGCGAATCCCGCTTCGAAGCATTATGACGAGGTTAGGGAGAGGGTCGCTAAACTCTCAGGCGGCTAAACCTGCTTTTCAGCCTCCTCCAAGTCTCCTCCAACCCCTCAGGAATCACCTTCGTCTCGGATATGACGGGCATGAAGTTCGTATCCCCAGCCCATCGCGGAACTACGTGGAAGTGTATGTGGTCTGCGAGGCCCGCGCCGGCGACCCTGCCGAGGTTGAGGCCGATGTTATAACCGTCGGGCCTATACTCCTCGCCGAGAGCCTTCACCGAGAGCCTTAGGAGCTTCATTATCTCGGCCGACTCCTCCTCTCGAAGGTCGAGGATGCTTCCAACGTGCCTGTAGGGGGCGACCATGAGGTGGCCGTTATTATACGGGAAGCGGTTCATTATCACGAAGCAGTTCTCCCCGCGGAAGACGATTAAGCTCTCCTCATCGCTCTTCCCGCGAGCGGCCTCGCAGAGAAAGCATTTGGAGCTATTCCCGGAGGAGAATCTCCTTATGTAGGCCATCCTCCAAGGAGCCCAAAGTATCTTCATGCGCTCATGATGTTGTGGGGGGAGTAATTTAATCTTCCCGCTAGGGGGTGGAAACGTTAAATTCCCGCTTCAAGCCGCTTATTCGCGGAGGTTTTTAGGGTTGGAGATCCGTCAGGTCGACATATCGGGGAAGAGGGCTGTTAGGAGGAGGGCTGTAGCGAGGGGGTTCATCAAGCTCAGACCCGAGACTATCGAGAGGATGAGATCCGGGGAGGTCGAGAAGGGTGATCCCCTTCAGATCGCTAGGGTAGCCGGGATAAACGCCGCGAAGCTCACGCCGCTCCTCCTGCCGCTGTGCCACCCCCTCAGGATCGAGCACGCTTCCGTAGACTTGGAGATTAAGGACTGCGGAGTAGAAGTCGTCGCGACCGTTACCGCCACCGAGAAGACGGGGGTGGAGATGGAGGCTCTGACGGCGGCGGCCATCGCCCTGCTGAACATCTGGGATGCCGTTAAAGCGTATGAGAAGGATGAGAGAGGCCAGTATCCCGAGACTCTTATACGCGAGGTAAGGGTTGTCGAGAAGGAGAAGGGGGAGGTATGAGCAGCCCGAGGGAGGAGCACGCGAAGCGCGCGCCGAGGCTTTTGAGATTCGCCCTGATAACCGTGAGCAGTTCGAGGTATTCCGCGAGGCTGAGAGGCGAAGACTTTTCGGACGAGTCCCAAGAGGAAGCTGTTAAGCTGATCAGGGAGGGAGGCCACGCCGTCGAGGTGAGGGATCTGGTTGACGACGACGTGAACATGATAAGGTTAAGGCTTATGGAGCTTTTAGAGAGGGGAGGCGTGGACGTGGTCGTCTTCATCGGCGGAACCGGCTTCTCGAGAAGGGACGTAACCGTCGAGGCCGTTAAGCCCCTCCTCGAAAGGGAGGTTGAGGGGTTTGGAGAGCTTTTCAGATATCTTAGCTTTAGGGAGGTCGGCGCGGCCGCTTTTCTGAGCAGGGCCATGATGGGAACCGTGGGGGATAAGGTGGTGATGTGCCTCCCAGGATCGCCGAACGCGATTAAAGTTGCTTTAAAGAACTTTCTGCCGGAGCTGCCGCATCTAATCTACGTGCTGAGATCGGGCTAGCGATAACGGATATATACTGTTCCCGGAGATTTTCGGCGATGCCCTCCCAAGATCGGCATGAGAGATATCCAGCCGATGCGCTGAAAAGGTTCTGCGAGGAATGTTTCGTTAAAGCCGGGCTTTTACCGAGCCACGCTAGGATGGTGGCGGAGCACCTCATCACGGCCAATCTCAGGGGCGTCGACTCCCACGGAGTGATTAGGATACCCTACTACCTCGAGGGGTTGGAGAGGGGTTATGTTAAGCCCCGCTCCGAGATCAGGGTTTTGAGGGACGCCGCTTTAAGCGCTTTACTCGATGGAGGCGACCTGCCGGGGGTAATAGTCGCCGCGGAGGCCACGAACCTCGCGATAAGAAAGGCTAAGTCTTCTAGGGTGTCGCTAGTGGGCGCTAGGAGACTTGGGCACGTCGGGATGCTCGCATATTATACTAGGAGGATCGCCGCGGAGGGCTTCATGGGGTTCGCGTGCGCTAACTGCCCCCAGGGTTGCTCCATGGGGCGGGGCTGAGAGGATCTTCGGGACGAATCCGATGAGCGTGGGGATACCCGTCGACGGGGGGAATCCCATCGTAATCGATATGGCTACGAGCG